>NZ_JANQCY010000006.1:0-114221 GCF_024723595.1 Campylobacter sp. LMG 7929
ATCTTTTTGATTTTTAAAATGCTCTTTTTTGATTTTTCTTAGTTCAAAAGGTATTTTAAAATACCCTAGATAACTTTTGCTGTTTTTCATGATAGCTTCTCCAAGCTTATAGCTTAATCTTTCTTTTATCCTTAAGCTAGCTCCATAAAGCCTATTGTTTTGATGGATAAATATCTCATATTCATTTTTTAAGCCTTTGTGATTTAAAAAATGCAAAAGATTATGATTTTGACTTTGTAAAAATGTTTGCATATCAAGTTTTTTTAGTTCATGGTATTCTAACGCTAATTCTTTATAAAATGCTATAGGTGGTATTAAAGAATCATGGGTATTTGTAAGATGAATTTTGCATTCATTTTTTTTATCATTATCATTTTTTAAAAGTAAAATTCCTATTAAATCCACATAATCAAGTCTCAGTGTTTTTTCATTTGCTATGCTTAAGCCTGAACTTTCTTCACTTTGCTTGATAATTTGTGTATTAACATATAAAAAGGTTTGCTCATCACAAATTGCTTTTTCATTTTGTATATCTTGAAAAGTATTGATAAGTCCAAAATTTTTTATTAATTTAAAAGATGAGTTTTCAATACTTATAGATGATATAGCATGGGTTGATGAGTTAGTGTTATTCCAAGTGTGCATGCCTAAGATTTGATAGTTTTTTAACTCTTTTGGAAAAATGATTTTTTCATTAGCTTTAATCTTTGTAGTTTTTTCACAAAAAAATGAGTTTTTATGTTCTATTTTAGTTAAATTTGAAGGTGTGAAGATATGAAATTTTCTTTTTGAGCAAATGATATTTTCTTTAGATTTTTTAAAGCTATGTAAATTTTTAATGATGTTTTTACCAAGCTCTTGCATGGCTAGTGGCATAGGATGGAATTTATAGCTTTGATCAAAATCATAAAGATTATTTTTTTGGTAGTAAAAGTCTACATCGATTAGATTAAAACCATAATAAGCACAATTTTTCCTATGAGCTTCATTGATAGCTTTTGATTTATCATTACAAGCTGGTATGGGGAGTATAAGCACTATGGTAATTTTATTTACTTTGTAAAGTTCTTCGTAAAAATAATCAATATTTCTAAGTATAATACTTAAACTCATAGGACTTAGATAATCGTTGATATTTGATTCGCTGATGAGAAAATCACTTTTATTTATAGTATCTTTACGGCGTATTAACTCATAAAGATTTTGTAAAGAAGTGCTAAGCCCTAAAGCGTAATTATGTAGTGTAATGTCTTTATTTTCAAGACCTATCCTAAGACCATTTTTAACTACACTATTGCTACCACCTAGTAAGATTACATTCATAAGTTCTTTCTTGATTTTATAAATTTTTATTTATTTTATAAAATATTTTTTAATGAATAATTTCAGAGCAAAAACCCCTTATTTTGCCTTTAAATAAGCATTTGACAAAGATAACAACTTTAGCTATATTTTTAAATTCATTTTGAGTTTATTTGGGATTTTAATGGATAAATTGTGTCAAAAAAGAGATGTTTTTTATATAGCTGGTTATGATCCTAGAGGATATAGGCATTATTATGCTATGTTTAAAAAAAATTTAGTCGAGCAAAATGCACTTTTAAATTATGATTATACTTTATCAAAAGCTCAAGTTAATGCTTATCCTTCTTGGCAAATTCAAACCCCACATACAAGCGCTACTTACACCTTTTTAAGCTGGAATGATATAGTTAAAAAAAACTGGTCAGAGGGTATAAAAGATGCTCTGAGTGATTGTTATAGTTTTTTTAGAATTTATACCATCACAGGACTTTTTTTAAAATTTGGTAAAGAATCCCCGCACCAACTTATCACAGGTTATTATCCATTTTTTTATGTACTTTTGAGTTTGATTTTTACTTTATTTTGTGCTTTTGGAAGTTTGTTATATTTGCAAAATTTTCATATTGTTTTGGGAATTTTGGTTTTTATTTTATCATTGGTATTTTTGCCAAAAATATTTTATAAATTAGGCAAGAAATTAGCTGTTTTTTGGATAGCTAGAATTTGTTCTTTTTGTGCAAACTGGGAGAAAAATTCCCAAGGCGAACTTGAATTAAGAATGAATGATTTTGCTAGGATTATTTTTGAAAAACTAAAAGAAAATGTAAATGATAAAAATTACGAACTCATCTTAAGTGCGCACAGTGTAGGAACAGTACTTTGTATAAATGTTTTAGCAAAAGTGCTTAGAAAATGTGAAAAAGAAAATATTTCTTTTGAAAATTTAAAGGTTTTAACTTTAGGTGAGTGCATACCTTTGGTAAGCTATCAAAAAAGATCTTTTGAGTTTAGAAAAGATTTAGAGTATTTAGGAGGTAAAAATTTAATTTGGTATGATTTTACTTCTATTATTGATGGAGCTTGTTTTGCACAAGTTGATTTCATACGCACAAGCGGGGTAAAAGCGCAATTTAGCCCAAAATACCTTTCGGCTAAATTTCATACCTTATATAAAAGCAAAGATTATAAAAAAATCAAAAAAGACAAATATAAAGCACATTTTTTATATTTATTTGCCACACAAATTCAAGGAGTATATAACTTTTTTGAATTTATCATAGGTAAAAATAAACTAGAAGAAAAAATTAAATAGGAGAAAAATATGGGTCAGTGTCCTTTTCATCCAAAGCCTTATAAAAATAAAGCTTCCACATTAACTACTTTTTTGCTAAAAAGAAGATCATGGCTTGATGGACTTTATGAGCGAAGCTATAAGATGATGATGGGTAGAGTAAAAATGCCCGGATTTGATCTATATGTAGTAAATGATCCAAAAGAAGTTAGACGAATTATGGTAGATGAGGTTAGAGAATACCCAAAAAGCCAACTTTTACATGAGCTTTTAGAGCCACTTTTAGGTATAAGCATTTTTACAACTAATGATAGAGTATGGGAAAAGCAAAGAGAGCTTTTAAGACCTTCTTTTGAAATGACAAGAATTTCTAAAGTTTTTAATTTGATGAGTGAAGCAGCTTCTGATATGATGGCAAGATTTGCAAAATATGAAGATAAAGCAGTTATAGAAGTAGATGAAGCTATGACTTTTGTAACTGCAGATGTGATTTTTAGAACCATCATGTCATCAAAACTTGATGAGCAAAAAGGCAAACTTGTTTTAGATGCTTTTGTAACTGTGCAAGAAGAAACAGTTAAAACAGCTATGCGAAGAATGTTTCGCTTCCCAACTTGGCTTTCAAATCTTTTGGGTGAGAGAAAAAGACTTAAAGCAGGCACTACTATACGCAAAGTTTTATCAGATATTATAAAACCAAGATATGACAATGCTCTAAATGATCAAGGAAAATATGAAGATATTTTATCATCATTACTTATGGTGGTGGATGCAGACACAAATGAGAGATTTTCTTTTAATGAAATTTTAGACCAAGTTGCTATGCTTTTCTTAGCAGGCCATGAAACTACTGCAAGCTCGCTAACTTGGACACTATATATTTTAAGTATTTCTCCAAATGAGCAACAAAAAGCCTATGAAGAAATCATGCAAGTTGCGGGTGATGAGGAGTTTAAGATAGAACATATTAGAGCGATGAAATATCTTACAAATGTGTTTAAAGAAAGTTTAAGACTTTATCCACCAGTTGGCTTTTTTGCTAGAGAAGCAAGAAATGATAACAAAATGAGAGATAAGCTTATCAAAAAAGGTTCAGGCGTAGTAGTAGCTCCATGGCTCATCCATAGACATGATAGTTTTTGGGAAAATCCGCATGAGTTTGATCCAAGTCGCCATGAAGATAAAAGCAAGATTAAAAAAGATACTTATATGCCTTTTGGTATGGGAGAGCGTGTGTGTATAGGGCAGGGCTTTGCTATGCAAGAGGCTGTTTTGATTTTAGCTAATATTTTAAGGACTTATAAGTTAGAATTAGAAGAAAATTTTGTACCTGATATAGTAGGAAGACTAACTATAAGATCAGCAAATGGTATGAATATAAGATTTATAAAAAGGTAAAAATGAAAGAAAAATTAGCAGGAACCATACTACTTTGTGCTATCGTTCCTTTAGCGGTGATTAGTTATCTTTTTATTGTTATAGTGGGTACTTTTGGCAATCCTGCTAGGGTTAGACAAGGTGTGAGAGCACTTGATCATTTTGTCAATGCTACTTTGTTTAATGGCTATGCTTGGGAGTCTTTATCATCTCATGCTTGGAGAGAACGCGATAAAAGATGGGCTAAAATAGTTATTAAAATTACAGATTTTTTTGATAAAAATCATTGTCAAAAGGCAAATAAAAGAGAGCAAGAGGTTGTAGATTTGGTTTTAAAGAAAAAACTTACCGAACAAACTGTCGGTAAGCAGCTTTAATTTTCTCCAAATAAAGCTTTAAGATTTTTAAATGCTTCTTCTTGATTATTAGTTTTATCTTCATTATTTACTTCATTAAGCTCTATCTCATATCCAAGAAGCATACTAGCTAGGCGTATGTTTATACCACTTTTTCCTATGGCCTTGCTTTTTTGCTCGCTATTTAGCGTTACAATAGCCTTTTTATCTTCGATACTAACTGAGTTTATAATAGCTGGAGCTAAGCTTCTTGTGATTAAAATTGCCATTTCATTAGAATACTCAATGCAGTCAATATTTTCATTTTTTAATTCTTTGCTTACAGCATTGATTCTAACTCCTTTTATACCCACAGTTGCTCCTACTGCATCAACACTTGGGCTATTAGCTTGTAAGATGATTTTTGCTCTCTCGCCTGGAATTCTTGCACTTGCATAAATATTTATAAGACCATCTTTGATTTCAGGAACTTCAGCTTTTAATAAAGCTTCTAAAAATTTAGGGCTAGTTCTACTAAGCTCCATTCTCATACCTGATTTATCAATATATACATGTCTAATAACAGCCTTAATCACATCACCTACTTTAAATTTTTCACCTTTGATACGATTTTTTCTAGGTAAATATGCACGAAACTCATCAATTTCTACATAAGTATTTTCTTCACTATCTACTCTTACCACGCTACCAAAAACCATGTGTCCTACCATTTTTTGGTATTTTTCATAGATTTTTTCTTCTAAGAGTTTTTGTATATTGTATTCTAATTCTTTATGTAAAATATTTACAGCAGTACGACCTAAATTTTCTAAAGAACATTCATAAGTTAGCTCATCACCAATTTCTACATCTTTAGCTTCTGCCCTTGCTTTACTTAAAGCGATAAAATGCTCATTTTCATTTTCTAATCTTTCATCATTATCAGCTACTATGATGATTTTTTGATAAAGTTGTAAATTTTTACCTGAATCAACAAAAAATTCATACTTATCGCCATAAATTTTCTTAGCAGTATTAATAAGTGCTTTTTTAACTCTTTCTCTGACATCTTCTATTTGTAAATTTTTCTCATTAGCAATGGATTCAATTATATCTGTGATTTTTTCCATAATGACAATACAACCTTAATTTTGGATTTTAAAAGTTTGAAGAATAAAATTATATCTTTAATAAGTTTAATTAAAAGTAAAATTTGCTATAATTTCAGATTAAAAAAACTTGAGGATGATGATATGGATTTAAAAATAGCAAGAACCTCTGTTGATGAAAAGCCAAAAAGCATAAGTTTAGAAAGTATTGAAAAGGCTGTGGATAAAGAAGGTCAAAAATTTTTCTATTTTGATAAAGACAATGCTCACAAGCAATTAATTGCTTTAGTAGAGCATTTTGAAAAAAAAGGAAAATGTGTTTATCATAGAACGATCAAATATGGTTTAGATGATACAGATTTTATGTATGAGGTACACATTCTTTGAGTAAAAAACTTTTTATACAAACTTTAGGTTGTGCTATGAATGTGCGCGATTCAGAGCATATGATAGCCGAACTTAAAGAAAAAGAAAATTACGAACTAACTCAAGATGCAAAAGAAGCAGATTTGATTTTAATCAATACTTGCTCAGTGCGTGAAAAACCCGTACATAAGCTTTTTTCAGAAGTTGGAAGTTTTGAAAAAATTAAAAAAAATGGCGCTAAAATAGGAGTTTGTGGTTGCACTGCTTCACATTTAGGAGATGAGATTTTTAAGCGCGCTCCTAATGTGGATTTTGTTTTGGGTGCTAGAAATGTTTCTAAAATCACAAAGGCTGTAAATACGCCAAAATTTTTAGGTAATGATATAGATTTTGATGAGAGTAATTATGCTTTTGCAGATTTTAGAAATAGCCTTTATAAAACTTATATTAATATCTCTATAGGTTGTGATAAACATTGTACTTATTGTATAGTGCCTCATACAAGAGGAGATGAAATTTCTATACCTTTTGAGATTATTAAAAATGAAGCATTAAAAGCTGTTTCTAAAGGTGCTAAAGAGATTTTTTTACTAGGGCAAAATGTTAATAATTATGGTAAAAGATTTTCTAATGCACATGAAAAGATTAATTTTTCAGATCTTTTAGAAAGACTAAGTGAAATTGAAGGTTTGGAGCGTATCCGCTTTACAAGCCCACATCCATTGCATATGGATGATAGATTTTTAGAGGTTTTTTCTAAAAATCCTAAAGTGTGTAAGTCTATGCATATGCCTTTACAAAGTGGTTCGAGTGAAATTTTAAAGGCTATGAAACGCGGTTATACTAAAGAGTGGTATTTAGATAGAGCCTTGAAACTTCGTTCTATGTGCAAAGATGTGAGTATTTCTACTGATGTGATTGTAGCTTTTCCAGGTGAGAGTGATAAAGATTTTGAAGATACTATGGATGTACTTGAAAAAGTGCGTTTTGAACAAATGTTTTCTTTTAAATACTCTAAAAGACCACTAACTAAAGCTGCGACTATGCCAAATCAAATTCCTGATGATATAGCTTCAAAACGCTTGAGTATTTTACAAGCTAGACATACAGAAATTTTAGATGAAATTGTTGCAAAACAAAAAGATAAAGAATTTGAAGTTTTATTTGAAGAATTAAGAAGTGAAGGTTTTGTAGCAGGTAGAAGTGATAATAACTTTTTGATTCAAGTTAAAGGCAGTGAAGAGTTATTAGGACAAATGAAAAAAGTAAAAATCACCAATCCTAGGCGTATGGTGTTAAATGGCGAAATCCTTTAAGATTAATCTTTTAGCTTTTGGAATTTTTTTATTACAATGGCTGATTTTTTTAACTTGTAGAAAGGTTTATTTGGGGCAAAAGCTTCCAAAAAGATCATGTGTGATACTTTTTTGGCATGGGCGTCTTGCTCTAATGCCTTTTGCTTATCGTAAAATGGGTATTAAAGGAAAAAAGGCTTATGTGATGATTTCACACCATAAAGATGGAGAAATCATTGCTAGAAATATTGCCTTTTTTGGTTTGGATACTTTAAGAGGTAGCACAAGCAAAGGTGCTTTGGCTTTATTAAAACAATCTTTTAAAATTTTAGATCAAGGCGATGATGTGATTATCACTCCAGATGGACCAAGAGGGCCTTATCATAGTGTTTCAGATGGTTCTGTGATGATAGCTTTGAAAAAAAATGCTCCACTTTTTTTGCTAAATTATGAAGCAAGCTCTTTTTGGGAATTTAAAAGTTGGGATAAAATGATCTTACCTAAACCTTTTTCTAAGATTACCTATAGACTAAGTGAAGAAATCAAAATACAAAATTTAAATTTAGAAGAAGCTAAAGTATTGATAAAAGAAAAATTTGATATGATAAGTCAAATAGACAAAGGATAAACACTATGTTATCTTTTTTTAGAAAGTATATTTTACAACTTTTAGTTTGTATTTGCTATGATGAAAAACAATACATTATAAGATGTCATACTTGGAAAAAATCCCAAGCTGTTGATACTTTTGAAAAAAGCTTTGAAGATAAAGAAAAAGCTATAGAATATGTAAAAAATTTAACTAAAGATTTTCAAATTTATTATATATGTACTTTTTTTACCCCTATTGCCCAAGGCGTTGTGCCAAGCTCAAATTTTAAAGATCTTTCCAATTTTGGTGTTGATGCAAGTAGTGTTAAGTGTATTTCTTTTAATAATGGTTTATTATATGCATCTAATCATTCTTTAAGCTCATATGAGCAAGATTATGAGGCTTTTGGTGGTTTAGATTTGCTTTATTCGCCTTTTTCTTTGCTTTATCATTGCATGACAAATAGAGGTTTTGAAGAAAAAATTGGCCTTTATGTATATAGATACCATGATTTTGTTGCGATGCTAATTTGTAAAAATGAAGCTATATTATTTGGAAGTTATTTTAATATAGCTAGTCAAAATTATGATGAAGATGATTTTTTTGATGATATTAAAGAAGAATTTGATTTACAAATTGATGATGAAAATCAAGAAGAAGAAAATGAACAAAATTATGACTTAAAAAGTTTAGAAGAAATGAGTCAAGAGCTTGATAAACTTGAGGAATTAGATGAAGAAAAAGAAGAGCTTCCTATTGAGTCTTTAGAAAATTTTAGCTCAGATATGAAAATGATAGAATACATCATCTCAAGTGTAAAAGAATTTTATCAAAATCCTTTGTATGATAATAGCTTTTTGGAAGAAATTGTGATTTTTGATGAGGAAAGTTTTAGTTCGACCTCGCTTGATTATTTAGAAAATGAGCTTTTTATAAAGCCTAAAGTAGAACTTGTAGATACTTTAAATTTGATGAATGAACTTATGGTGAAGGACTTAAAATTATGAGATATAGTCTAATCAAACCTAAGATAAAACCTGTTTTTAATCTTTTTACTAGAATTTGGATTTATTTTACTAGTATTAGTGTTGCTTTAATTTTTGTAGTATTTATTGTGGTAGTTTTTAAAAGCTATTATGCGTCTGTGCAACTTGATAATAAAAAAGAAGAATTAGCTCAAATTATCGCACAAATTAATGCTAATAAGCTTAAATATCAAGAATTAGTAAGACAAAATGATAAAGCAGAGTTGATTTTGGGAGATTTAGAGCAAGAACAAGAAAATGGTAAAAATAAAGTTTTATTAAAAAGTATTCAAAATCTTTTTACTCTAGTGCCTAAAAACATATCTTTAGATGAGGTTTTAATGGAAGATAGATCACTTATTTTAAGAGGCATTACACCTACTAAAGAAATGTTTGCGTTATTATTAGAGGCTCCATTAAGAAGTATTTTTTCCAATTCTCAAACAAGTTATTATCAATTAGAAAATGGGTGGTATCGCTTTGTAAGTGTAAATATCACTATACCAGAGGAAATGTATGAGCAAAAACGATAAGAGCTTAGAAGAAGCTGATGTATTAAAGATATTGATTTACTCTTTTTCATTTGTTGCACTTTGTGCGATTTTGATTTTATTTTTAATCGTACCTTTTTTGAAAGATTATAAAATCGAACATTCAAGATTAGCAACCCAGCAAATTCAAAACACTAAAGCAATAAACGAATTACAAGCTTTAGAAAAAGCTATTGATGAGTTTCAAAAGCTGAATGCGCAAAATTTAGCTCAAATCAATACGGAATTTTCACAAAAAGAATTATTGGAATTTATGAAAAATTACTTTGATGATGTAAAAATCAATCTCATTCCTATTAAAAAAGAGCAAGAGTATCTAAAATATCAGTTTGGAGCTAATGTAAAGATGAAAAATCCTCAAGCTTTTTATTCTTTTTTAAATGATTTGCAAAGATATAAAAATTTAATAGAAATTAGCACTCCTGTAGAGTTTAAATCCGAAGAAAAACACATCAATCTTAAATTTAAGATCAAAGTGTTTTACGCACAAGCTATTCAAAAATGATTACTTCATTATTTTGATAAGGAGTAACTTTTTCTTCTTTTTTATCATCTTGTTTTGTATCTTGAACTTCTGAGTTTTCTTGTGTTTTTGGTTCTTCTTTGATTTCTTTTACACTAGTTTTTAAACTAGATGTGATTTCTTTATAAAAAGCAACAAAAACTTTATCAATTTCTAAAGCACTTGCTGCAAGACTTTCATTAACTTGGGTTGGAACAGCACTATATACCTCTCTAAAACTTTCTATGCTTGCTTGTCCTTTTATAGGATAATTTAAAACAATAGGATCGTTTAATTTTGCTGAGCTTGTTGTACTTTGGAAAGTATCTTCTTGGTGTAAATTATTTAAATGACTTTGAGCTTCTAAAATAATCATAAAAGAAGATTCCACACTATCGCCTCCAAGACTTGAATTTCTTGTAACCTTATCTTCATATAAACTAGCATTGATAACTATATTAAAAGCATAATCAGGATTTTCATTATCTATAATATATCCCTTACTTTGAAGCAATGCTTTGCTATCTTCTAAAAGTTGTTTTTTGAGTAATTCTAAGCTTTTATTAATTCTTTGATTTAGGGTAGATTGCTCAAAATATGAACTATAAAAAGTATTTTTTATAATTTCTACATCATTGATTTTGACTTTAGGACTATTAGCATTTGTGTAGTTGTGTTCTTCAAAAGTACTTTTAAAATTTGGCATAGAAATATAATAAGTTTTTTGATTGCCAGCGCAAGCACTTAAAAATAAAATTATGCTAAAAAATAATAATATTTTTTTCATTTTCTCTCCTTTTGATTTTTATAATTATAACAATTTTTTGCTATATTATATGTTTTATAATAAGGGCTTTTTATGGAATTTTGGCAAAATATTTATGCAAATTTTGATGTGGTAGCTTTTGAAATTTTTGGTTTAAAAGTGCATTGGTATGGCATTATGTATGTGTTAGCTTTGCTTGTTGCTTTAATGGTTGCAAAATACTATGCGATTAAAGACAATATGGGAATTTCAAAAGCTATGCTTGATAGCTATTTTATATGGGTAGAAATAGGGGTGATTTTAGGTGCAAGATTGGGTTATATTTTAATTTATGATGCGCATACTTTATGGTATCTTACGCATCCTTGGCAAATTTTTAATCCTTTTTATAGTGGAGAATTTGTAGGGATTAGGGGTATGAGTTACCATGGAGCTGTTGTTGGATTTTTAATAGCAACTTATGCTTTTTGTAAAAAAAATAAGCAAAATTTATGGAAATATTTAGATTTGGTTGCTATTAGTGTGCCATGTGGATATATTTTTGGTCGTATTGGAAATTTTTTAAACCAAGAGCTATTTGGTAGAGCTACGGAAGTGCCTTGGGGTATTTATGTAGATGGGATATTACGTCATCCATCGCAGCTTTATGAGGCATTTTTAGAAGGTTTTGTAGTTTTTGCTATTTTATTACTAATAAAAAAATATAAAAAATACAATGGAGAATTGATTGCTTATTATACGATTTTGTATGCTCTAGCGCGTTTTGTATGTGAGTTTTTTAGAGAACCTGATTTTGGCATAGGCTTTGTTGCTTTTGGTATGAGCATGGGTCAGATATTAAGCTTATTAATGTTTTTATTAGGACTATTTTTATCTTTTTATTTAAGAAATATTAAAAAAAATTTATAAATTTTTATTTATTTTAAGAATAAAAGTTCTATAATTGCTCCGATATTAAAACTTATCAACTTTTAAAAGGAGTAAATATGAGCCAACTCATTGAAGGTTTTTTAGGCAAGAGTATTGATGGCAAAAAAAGCAAAATGCCAGCAAAACTTGACTATATTCAAAGTGCAACAGGCTTAATTTTAGGCTTGTTTATGTGGGCACATATGTTGTTCGTTTCTACCATTTTGGTTAGTGATGATTTTTTTGATTCAGTGGTTCACTTTTTAGAACTAAAATTTATCATTAATAGCCCTATGATGAGCTACATCACTTCTTTCTTGGCTGCCTGTGTTTTGGTTATTTTCTTTGTGCATGCAGGTCTTGCAATGAGAAAATTCCCTATTAATTTCAGACAATACCAACTTTGTAGAACACACTTAAAATATATGAATCATGGTGATTCATCTTTATGGTGGGTTCAAGCTGCAACTGGTTTTGTAATGTTTTTCTTGGGTTCTGCACACTTAATTTTTATCATTACTAATGCAGATAAAATCAGTGCTGATATGTCAGGCGATAGAGTAGTGAGCCATTTTATGTGGTTATTTTACATTGCCTTATTAATTTGTGTTGAGTTGCATGGTAGTATTGGTCTTTATAGATTATGTGTAAAATGGGGTTGGTTTGAAGGTAAAGATGCAAAAGAAAGTCGTAAAAAACTTAAAAAAGCAAAATGGTTTATTAGTATTTTCTTCTTAGTTTTAGGTGTATTAAGCTTAGCTGCTTTTGCAAAAATAGGCTTTAATAATTACCAAAACAACTCTGTAGCGCAAATAGTAAAAACTTATGATGGAGCTAAATATGAACATACAATATAGTGATGCTTTAGTTATCGGTGGTGGTCTTGCAGGTTTAAGAGCTGCTATTGAAGTTGCAAAAAGTGGTCAAAGTGTAACTTTATTAAGTATTTGTCCAGTTAAAAGATCTCACTCAGCTGCTGTACAAGGTGGTATGCAAGCGAGTTTAGGAAATAGCGTTAAAGGCGAGGGAGATAATGAAGATGTGCATTTTGCTGATACAGTAAAAGGATCTGACTGGGGTTGTGATCAAGAAGTTGCAAGAATGTTTGCGCAAACTGCTCCAAAAGCTGTGCGTGAGCTTGCTGCTTGGGGTGTGCCTTGGACTAGGGTTACAAAAGGACCTAGAACTGTAGTTATCAATGCTCAAAAAACTACCATTGAAGAAAAAGAAGAAGCACATGGTCTTATAAATGCAAGAGACTTTGGTGGTACTAAAAAATGGAGAACATGTTATATCGCTGATGCAACAGGGCATTGTATGCTATATGGTGTGGCAAATGAAGCGATTAAACATCAAGTTAAAATCATCGATAGAATGGAAGCAGTAAGAATTATCCATGATGGTAAAAAATGTCTAGGGGCTATTGCTAGAGATTTAACTAATGGAGAATTAATTGCTTATGTTGCTAGAGGAACTATGATTGCAACAGGTGGTTATGGTAGAATTTATAAACAAACTACAAATGCTGTTATTTGTGAAGGTACGGGAGCTGCTATTGCACTTGAAACTGGACTTTGCAGACTTTCAAATATGGAAGCAGTGCAATTTCACCCAACTCCAATCGTGCCAAGTGGTATCTTACTAACTGAAGGTTGTAGAGGTGATGGTGGTATCTTAAGAGATGTTGATGGTTACCGCTTTATGCCTGATTATGAGCCTGAGAAAAAAGAACTTGCAAGTAGGGACGTTGTAAGTCGTAGAATGATGGAGCATATTAGAAAAGGTAAAGGTGTAAAAAGCCCTTATGGAGATCATTTATGGCTTGATATTTCTATCCTTGGTCGTGCTCATGTTGAAAAAAATCTTCGTGATGTTCAAGATATTTGTAAAACATTTAATGGTATTGATCCTGCTGATGAGGGTCCAAAAGGCTGGGCGCCAGTTTTACCTATGCAACATTACTCAATGGGTGGTATTAGAACTAAACCAACCGGCGAAAGTCAATGGCTAAATGGTCTTTTTGCGTGTGGTGAAGCAGCTTGCTGGGATATGCACGGATTTAACCGCTTGGGTGGAAATTCATGTTCAGAAACTGTTGTTGCAGGTATGATCGTAGGGGATTATTTTGCACAATATTGTAAAGAAAATGGTAATGATATTGATACAAATATTGTTAAATCTTTCCTTTCTAAAGAGTATGATTACTTAAAATCTCTTGTTAGTAAAGAAGGAAAACATGATGTATTTGAAATCAAAAACAGAATGAAAGACATTATGTGGGAAAAAGTAGCTATCTTTAGAACAGGTCAGGGTCTTGAAGAAGCGGTTAAAGAGCTTGAAGAGTTATACCAAAAATCACTTGATTTAAAAGTGCATGATAAAGAATTAAAATGTGCAAATCCAGAGCTTGAAGAAGCTTATAGAGTTCCAAGAATGCTAAAAATTGCTTTATGTGTTGCTTATGGTGCGCTTTTAAGAACAGAAAGCCGCGGGGCTCATTATAGAGAAGATTATCCAAAAAGAGATGACTTAAATTGGATGAAAAGAACAAATACTTACTGGGTGGAAGGTGAAAGTATGCCTAGAGTTGAGTATGAAGATCTTGACATTATGAAAATGGAAATCCCGCCTGCATTTAGAGGTTATGGTGCTAAAGGAAATATCATTGAAAACCCATTAAGCGAAAAACGCCAAGCTGAAGTTGATGCAATCCGTGAAAAAATGGAAGCAGAAGGCAAAGGAAGATATGAAATTCAACATGCTTTAATGCCTTATGAATTACAAGCTAAATTTAAAGCACCAAACCAAAGAATAGGAGTTGATTATGAGTAGAAAATTAACAATAAGAGCATTTAAATATAATCCATTAAGTAAAATTTCTAAGCCTCATTTTGTTACTTATGAGCTTGAAGAAACTCCATTTATGACGATTTTTGTGTGCTTAACTCAAATCAGAGAAAAAATGGATGCGGATTTGAGTTTTGACTTTGTATGTAGAGCAGGGATTTGTGGAAGCTGTGCTATGATGATTAATGGTAAGCCAAAACTTGCTTGTAAAACATTAACAAAAGACTATCCAGATGGCGTTATAGAGCTTATGCCTTTACCTGCATTTAGACACATTAAGGACTTAAGTGTTAATACAGGTGAGTGGTTTGATGGTATGTGTAAACGCGTTGAAAGCTGGGTGCATAATGAAAAAGAAACAGATATTTCTAAACTTGAAGAACGTATTGAGCCAGAAGTTGCTGATGAGACTTTTGAGCTTGATCGTTGTATAGAGTGTGGAATTTGTGTTGCTTCTTGTGCGACTAAGTTAATGAGACCTGACTTTATCGCAGCTACTGGGCTTTTAAGAACAGCTAGATATTTACAAGATCCACATGATCACAGAACCATAGAAGATTTTTATGAATTAGTGGGCGATGATGATGGTGTATTTGGATGTATGTCTTTACTTGCATGTGAAGATAATTGTCCAAAAGAACTACCTTTACAAAGCAAAATCGCTTATATGAGAAGACAGCTTGTCGCTCAAAGAAACAAATAATCTTTGCCCCCAAGAAAAGGGGGCGCTTAAAACCTTACTAAAACAAATTTGGCAAAATCATAGTGTTTATCTTGATACAAATACACTTTTTGATGAAAGTTTAATTGATGCTCAAAAAGCAGCAATTCTTTTAAGTACTAATCTTGATAATTATGAAAGATTTAGTGCTTTAAATGAATTTAAAAGTTTGATGAAAAGTTTAAATTTACGCTTAGATCTTTATGGTATTCAGTATGCACAGGTTTGTTTTATTAATGCTTTAAATTTAGGAATTTTAGATAAAAACGAGCTTTTAAAATCCTTGGAAAAACTTCAAAAAATCACTGATAATACTTTAATATATGCTTTTGTATCTAGACAAAAAGTCATTCAAAAAGATTACAAGCAAGAAGTTAAAAACTCACATCAAACACTAGATCTCATTAATCAAAACTTACAAGAGCTTTGCGAGGATGAAAAAGCTCAAAAACTCTTACAAGAAGCTTTGGTTAAATTTAGTAATATTGATTTTTCTATCGCAGTAACAGGCGTGGTAAATGCAGGTAAATCAAGTATGCTAAATGCACTTTTGAAAAAAGATTTTTTAGGTGTATCTAATGTGCCTGAAACTGCAAATTTGAGCGTTTTAAAATACGGCAAAGACCAAAAAGCTAAGATATATTTTTGGAATGAAGAAGAATGGCAAGAAATTTTAAAAAGCTCTAAAGATAATCAAGATATGCAAGAGCTTATAAAACAACTTGAACAAAATTTTAATCTAAATGAGTATATTGAAAAAGAAAATAAAAATATAGAAATAAAAATTGAAGAATTAAAAAATTACACTAGTGCAAAAAACAAAATTTCAGCACTTATTAAAAAAATAGAGCTTTTTGCATCGCTTGATTTTTTAAAAGATAATGTTTGTATAGTTGATACTCCAGGACTTGATGATGTGATCATCCAAAGAGAGTTTTTAACAAAAGCTTATATAAGCAAAGCCGACTTTTTAATCCACCTTATGAATACTTCTCAAAGTCTTAGTCAAAAAGATTGTGATTTTATTATAGAATGTTTGCTAACTTCAAGAGTAAGTAAGCTTTTGATTGTGCTTACTAAAGCTGATTTACTTAGTCAAAAGGACTTGCAAGAAGTGATTAGCTATACTAAAAATAAACTCAAAGAAAATTTAGCACAAAAGCAGCTTAGCCAAGAATTATTAGATAATGTAGATTTTGTGTGTATCTCTTCAAAACTAGCCAATGATTTTTATCAAAAAAAAGGTGGAAATTTAGAACAAAGTAATATTTTAACACTAGAAGAACTTATAGCTAAAAGCTTATATGATAAAAACAAAATTGCTCTAAGTGCTTATAAAAAAGAATTGTTATTACATTTAGAAAAAATAGAAGAAAAAATTAAATTTTCTAATAAAATGCTAAATTATGAAAGTTTTGAGCTTGATAAACAAAATCAAACTATTATCAATGACTTTAAAGCAAAAAAAGAAAAATTAATGCAAGTAAAAGCAGAGCTAAGTGTTATTTTTAACACAAAAGATGAAAATACTCAAGAAATTTTAACGCTTTTACATTTGCTAGCTAAGAAATTAAAAGAAAAACTCATAGATGAGCTAAAATATAATCAAAATAATAAAATCAAAAATAGTACTCAAAGACTAAATACTATCATCGATACGACTTTAAAAGATGGAATTTTTGATCTTTTAAGAGAGTTAAAACAGCAAAGTGAGTATAAGATCAATGAGCTTAAAACCACACTAAGTGTGAAATATGATTTTTTAAAAGCTATTTTAGAGCAAAATTGTGATGATTTTAAAAGTAAGGTTGAAACAAAAATAGAAAGTATTTTCGCTAATGATCTTTTTATGACATTAAAAGCGGAACTTTTAAAAAATTTAGAATCAACTCACGATATTTATAAACTAGAAAGCTCTTTAGAAAATAAAATTTTAGAAAAATTACAAACGTTTAATATAGAAAAAATTGCCCTAGATTTAAAAAATAATCAAGAATTTTTTACTAATTTAGAGCTTAGTTTAAATTTATACGAAAAAGAACAAGAAGAGCAAATCAAAGACTTAAAAGACTTGATTTTACAAATAGAGCAAAATGAACAAAACTCCAAAGAGCTTTTAGAAAAAAATAATACAAAATTACAAAGTTTAAAGATTTTAAAAACGGAGCTTTTAAATGCAAAATGATTTGATTGATGATTTTTTAAAAGCTTATGAAAATGCTTATTGTAAAAGTTTTGATGATAGTTTTGAAGGAAAAATTTTAGCGATTAAAAATGCATTTTTAGAGCCAAGTTTGCATTTAAATGATGTCTTTTTAAAAGATCTTGAGATGATTATAGCTAGCTATAAAAGAGCCATTAATGTGGCCATTATAGGGCAATTTTCAAGCGGTAAATCCACGCTTTTAAATTTAATTTTACAAAAAGAATGCCTGCCAACAGGTGTGGTGCCAGTGACTTTTAAGCCTACTTTTTTACGTTATGCTAAGGAGTATTTTTTAAGAGTTGAATATGAAGATGGTAGTGATGAGATTGTAGATATAGACGAGCTTTCTAAATTTAGCGATCAAAGAAATGAGCTAAAGGAAACTAAAGGTTTGCACCTTTTTGCGCCTATTGAGCTTTTAAAAGATATCACGCTTATAGATACCCCAGGTTTAAATGCAAACACCACTGACACGCTAACTACTTTTAAAGAGCTTTCTTTTATGCATAGTGCTATTTGGCTTAGTTTGATTGATAATGCAGGTAAAAAAAGTGAAGAAGATGCTATAAAAGCAAATACTAAGCTTTTAGAGCGTGGTGGGATTTGCGTGCTAAATCAAAAAGATAAGCTAAGTCAAGATGAGCTAGAAAATGTTTTAAATTATGCGCATTTGGTTTTTGATAAGTATTTTGAAAAAATCATCGCAATTTCATGCAAAGAAGCAAAATTTGATTTACAAAAGTCAAATTTACCTTTACTTTATGAGTATTTAAAAGAACTTGATTATGAGCGTATTAAAAAAGATTTTATTAAAGAAAAACTTGGTAATTTATGCGAGCTTTTGTCAAATCAATATGATTTGTTTCAAAATGCACTAGAGCAATTAGAGCTTAAATTTAATACTATTTTGCAAACTTTCAAAGTAAGCAAACTAGAGCAAAAAATCAAAATTTTAAATCATAACTGTTTAGATAAATTAAAACTTGTTGGAGAAAAAATTTCTCAAGAAATTTTAAAATTTATTAAAGAAAAAGATAGTAGTTATTACAGGGAAGCCAAGGGTTTATTTAAGAAAAATCTTTATGAAAAAGTTGCTTATAAAGCACCGTATCTTTCAAGTGATGATGCGTTTTTGGCTATGTTTTATAATTCTGAAGCAATGAATAAGGAATTTAAAAGATTAAAAAATGAAATCGCCTTAGAATTTAGTCAAATCAAAGATTATTTTTCTTTATTTTTTACTCATTTAGAAGAGCAAATTTTGCTTTTTAAGGCTCAATTTTCAAATTTACAAAAAGAAAATGTCTTAGAAAGTGAAAAAGAATTTGCTAGCTTTAGAAGCTTTGCTAGTGCTAGCGAGGAGCTTTTTTTAAAAGATTTTAAGCAATTATTGTTTAAAAGCCAACTTGAACTTGATTTATTTTTAGAAAAGCTTAATCTAAAAGCTTTAGCAAATTATGAAAGCGCTACTAAACTTACTTTGGGATTTTTTAGCGCTAAAATGAATGCGAGTAAAGAATTTTACGAGCTTGATAGCACTGAGTTTAGCTTGTATCATCCAAAAGCAAGTGAAGTACATCAAAGAGTATTAACTGAGCTTAATGTGTATGAATTTGAAGATTTACTTTTAAATAAGCCTGTAGTTTTAAAAATTTATAAAAATTATATGCAAAGCTTTGTCGATTTTGCAGAAGCTAAAAGGCAGATTATTTTGAATTTAAAAAGTGAATTTGAGGCTAAAAAATCAATGATTTCTAGCATCAAATCCCAAATTTCTAAGCTTTAAAAATTGTTTCTAAGTGCGCCTTGTAGTTTGTAAAATATTCTTGTACTTGAGGATTTTTGATTACATCATTAGCTATAAAAGTAGGTAAAGCACTCATACCTAAGAACTCATGTGCTTTATGAAAGTGTAAATACATTCCATCAACCCCAACTCCATTAAAAAATTCATTCTTATCATCAAAGGCTTGCATTGGAGCATTCCAAGTTAGTGAAAGCATGTATTTTTTATTTTTTAAAAGCCCGCCTGTGCCATAATTTTTAGTAGGTTCGTTATGACTTCTACCATCGTTTTTATAAAATACTCCATGTCCAGCTGTAAAAACATCATCAATGTATTTTTTCACTATCCAAGGTTCTCCCATCCACCAACCAGGCATTTGCCAAATCAAAACATCAGCATTTAGAATTTTTTCTACTTCATCGTTTGTATCATAGCCTTGATCTATATGTGTTTGCTGGATTTGCAAACCAAGATCTTTTAAGGTTTTAAGTGCAAGCTCATGTAAGCTTGTGTTTAGTCTTCCTTTAGAGTGTCCAAAGTCTTTTGCACCGTTTAATAATAATACCTTTTGCATATTTTATCCTTTTGCATTTTTTTGAAATTATAATTTAACTATAATTTTATTTCAATACTGAAATTTATGTAAGATACTATACTATAAGAAAGTTTAATTATATTTTTATACTATTAAGGTAGAATGTATAGAATAAGATATCTTTGCTTTTTGGTCTCGAAGTTAGAATATACTGAAATATACTATAAATTAAATCAATGTGAAGCATTTTGCTTCACGTATTATTTTTCGCTACTATCTTTTTCTTTTTTCTTTTTCCATAAATGAAGTGCAACTCCACATGCACCACCAACAATAGCAGCAATGATAAGATTTGTGATGAAATCCATCGAAATCCTTTTTAATGTGTTTTCATTTTGATAAAAAATGATTTTGGATTATAATATAAAAAAGCATAATACTATATAAAAGGAAAGTATATGGAAGAAAAGTGCGATTTTACAGAATGTGGGTTTAACTATACCTTGTCTTTGATTTCAGGAAAGTATAAGATGAGTGTTTTGTATTGTTTATTTCGCTATGAAGTTGTAAGATATAATGAACTTAAAAGATATCTTGGTAATATTTCTTTTAAGACTTTGACGCATACTTTAAGAGAGCTTGAAAATGATGATTTAATCACGCGTAAAGAATATCCACAAATCCCTCCAAAAGTAGAATACAGCCTTGCTAAAAAAGGTCAAAGTTTAATCCCTATTTTACAGGCAATGTGTGATTGGGGTGAGGAAAATCAAAAGGAAGAAAAATGATAGAATTATTAGATGATATAAATTTAGAAAAATACATGGGTACATGGTTAGAAATGGTTAGAAAACCTGCTTTTTTTCAAAAAACTTGCAAAAGTGCTAAAGCAGAATATGAGCTAGAGTATGAAGGTTCTACGCCTATAATTAAAGTCAAAAATATATGCACAAAAGAAAATGGAGAAATCTCTCAAGCAAATGGCAAAGCTAGGGTAAAATCACCAAGATCTTTAGCGGTTAAATTTAGTATTTTTATGAATATTTTTAACAAGCCAAATTATGAGATTATTTATATTGATACAAATTATCAAGTTTCTATTGTAGGTAGTCCTGATAAAAAATATTTATGGATTTTATCAAGAGAGATTTTGGCAAAAGAGCAAATAAACTCTTTGCTTGAAATAGCCAAGCAAAGAGGTTTTGATACTAGCGATGTGATTTTTGATGAGTATTAATTTTCTGCACTCATATCGATTACATAGCGGAATTTGGCTTTTCCTGAAGTGAGATTTTCATAAGCTTTGTCAATCTCGCTTGGTTTGATAAGTTCAATTTCAGGATAAATTCCATGTTCTAAAGAAAAATCAAGCATTTCTTGAGTTTCTTTAATACCCCCAATAAGCGAGCCATATACTTTTTTACCTGCTTTAAATACAAAATGAATGATGTTAATGCTAGGGCTTACTTCATGCGGAGGTAATCCTACTATAGCCATCTCACCACCAAATTTTAACAAATCCATATAAGCTAGCGGATCATAAGGGGTTGGTATAGTAGAGATGATGAGGTCAAATCTTTCTTTTACCACGCTTTTGTCTGTACTAGTATAAAAATTACTCACACCCATAGCTAGAGCTTCTGCTTTTTTGTTCTCATTTCTTGCAAAAACACTTACTTTTGCCCCCATTTTTACAGCATATTTTACTGCCATCATACCAAGCCCACCAAAACCTGCTACGGCTACACTTGAGCCTTCTTTGATGTTTGAAAATTTAAGCGGTGAGTAGGTAGTAATACCCGCACAAAGTAAAGGCGCTACTTTGTCAAGTGGAGCATTTTTTGGTACATTGATAGCAAATTTTTCACTTACTACGATGTTATTTGAGTAGCCTCCATAGGTGTTTTCATTATCATGAAATACATCTTTGCAGTTATAAGTGTAGATGGTTTTACCATTTTCGCAAAATTGCTCTTGAGATTTTTTGCATGCTTCGCACTCTCCGCATGAGTTGACCATGCACCCAACCCCAGCAAAATCACCTACTTTAAATTTACTCACATTTTCACCCACTGCGATAACTTCTCCTGCTATTTCATGGCCAGGTACGCAAGGGTAGGTTGCCTCGCCCCATTCGCTTCTTGCGGTGTGTATGTCACTATGACAAATTCCTGCGTATTTGATGGCGATTAAGATGTCGTTTTTACCTACTTTATGGCGTGTAAATTCAAAAGGGGTGAATTTAGAATCCTTGCTAAGCATAGCATAACCTTTGCTTTTAACACGACCATTTTCTAAAAAGATTTTTGAGTCCATTTTCTCTCCTTTGTGGTTTTTGAAATTATATTAAAGCTAGGTTTTTATTGCAATAGGGAAAATAAAGTAAGATACTATACTCAAGGTGCGTTTGTGGGTTTTGGTTTGATTTTTATGGTATAATTATTTAAATTTTTTACCCATAAGGAAGCCATGGAACTTAAGCATTTTTCAGAAGATGATACCAGAGTTAAACTCATAGATGTAAAACTTCACGCTAGCTCTTGGAGTGAAGAAAATATCATAAGAAATTATTATTTTACTGATGGACGTAAGCTTATAGGAAATAAAAGAGGCGAAAGAAAATTTGCAGATTATTTGTTGAAATTTCAAAACAATAATCTTGCTATCATAGAAGCTAAAAAACAGAGCAAAGATCCTTTAGATGGCTTATCTCAAGGCATAGAATATGCCAAAATTTTAAACGTAGCATTTGTATACAGCACTAATGGCGATAAAATTTATGAATACAACCTAAAAACTTCAAGCGGTGGGTACATAGAAAAATTTCCAACCCCAAGTGAGCTTTTTGCTAGGATTTATGGAAATTTAAAAGAATGGCAACACAAGCTTTTATCACAGCGAGAATTATACATACCTCAAAAAGAATTAAGATATTATCAAAAGATTGCAGTTGATAAAGTCATAGAAGCTTTGATCAATGGTAAAAATAGAATTTTACTCACTCTTGCTACGGGTACAGGTAAAACCACCATAGCTTTTGCTTTGTGTTATCGTTTGCTTGAAGCTAGGTGGAATAAAACAAATCAAGACAAAAAACCTAAGATATTATTTTTATGTGATAGAGTGAGTTTAAGAGATCAAGCTTTAGGAGAGTTTAATCCTATAGAGGGCGATTGCGTGGCAGTGAGTGCGCAAGAGTTGAGAAAAAACAATGGCAGAGTGCCTACAAGTGCAAATGTGTTTTTTGGAATTTATCAAAGTCTAGCTTCAAATTCAAAAGAACAAGAAAATGCTAATGAAGAACAAGAAAGCAAATTCTACTTACAATACCCCAAAGACTTTTTTGATCTTATCATCATCGATGAATGTCACAGAGGTGGAGCGAATGAAGAAGGTAGCTGGGCAGGGGTGCTAGAGTATTTTTCATCGGCTACGCATTTAGGGCTTACTGCTACGCCTAAAAAAAGCGATAATGTAGATACTTATAGGTATTTTGGTGAGAGTATATATGAGTATAGTCTTAAAGATGGCATAGAAGATGGCTTTTTAACTCCTTATAAAGTTAAGCGTGTTACGACTACGCTTAGTGAAGGCTATGTGTATAACCCTGATGATATCATAGAAGGTGAGTTAGAAAAAGGCTTTTATAAGATCAATGAATTTGAAAGAAATATTCACTTACCTCAATACAACGATTTTCTAGCTAAAGAAATTTTAAAGCTCATCAACCCTATGGATAAAACCATCATCTTTTGTGTTAACCAAGCCCACGCAAGCGAAGTAAAAAGAGCCATTGATAAATTTAAAAGTGTAAAAAGAGATGACTACTGCGTGAGGGTTACAAGTGATGAGGGTAAAATAGGGCTTGAGTACTTAAAGCAGTTTCAAGATAATGACAAAAGCTACCCTGTGATACTCACTAGTTCTAAAATGCTAACCACAGGAGTAGATGCTAGAAATGTCCGTAACATAGTGCTTTTGGCAAATATAGGTTCTATCATAGAATTTAAACAAATCATCGGAAGAGGCACTAGGGTGTATGAGGGAAAAGACTTTTTTACTATACTAGATTTTACCGGAGTAACAAGACTTTTTTATGATCCTAAATGGGATGGCGAGCAGATCAAAGATGAAGAAAAAACCGAGGTAAAAACTATACAAAACAAAAGAGAGCAAAGCAACCCTAAAGAAACAACCAAGCAAAAAGAAGTCACTGTGCATTTAAAAGGCACAAAACTAAAAGTGCTTGATATAACGACAAGCTATATAGGAGATAACGACAAGCCGCTTAGCACAAAAGAATTTTTGGAATTTTTAGTAGGAAAGCTAGCAGAATTTTATAACGATGAGACAAGGTTACGCGAGATTTGGAGTAACCAAGCAAGTAGAAAAGAATTTTTACAAAAACTTGAAAAAGACCGCATAAGCGAGCAGGTTTTGGAAGAATTGAAAGTGATTTTTGAGCAAAAAGACTGCGATGTGTATGATGTGCTAGCACACTTAAGCTTTAACAGCGAGATCAAAACACGCCATGAGCGCGTGCTAAATGTAAAAAATAGTACATTTTTAAAACGCTTCCAAAAAGAAAAAGCCTTAAAGCTTGTGGAATTTTTACTAGATAGGTATCAAGAGTATGGCATAAAAGACTTTGATAGTGGGTTAAAAACACTTATAGATCTTAGCTCTTTAGGTAGTGTAAAAGAGCTAGTGAGTGAATTTGAAGGTATGGAGGATTTAAAACAATGCATTGATGATTTACAAAGGGAGATTTATGCAGGATAAAAGAATAGAAATAGGTGAGTATAAAGGTATAGTTTCGCAGCATATAGATTTGGAAAATAGTGCAAATATTTTACTAGTTGGTGAAAATGGTTGTGGGAAGTCAAGAATTCTAGAATCTATTTTTGAAAAATATATACAAGATGACAATTTTAATGTGATTTGTTTTTCTTCTGGACAAAATGAAAAATTTACTGAAATTTTTAAAAAACATAAAAAAGAAAAGATGCGAAATAAAAAGAACCACGATAATAATCGAAAAGTTGTTCATTCTTTTTATTTTGATAAAAATTGGATAATTTTACTAGTATTTTTTTCCATCTCTACAAAGCAAGACTCTTTGGTAAAAAGTTTTTTAATGGAAAAAAATATAAATATTGAGAATATAAGTTTATATTTTAAATTCAGAATTCTATCTGATTATATTCGAAGACTTGAAATTGAATTAATGCAAGAAGCAAAAGGCGTTGTAAAAAGAATTATAAGAGATACTATAGATTATAAAATACTAGAGAAGATAGCCGAAAAAAAATTTGATCAACATTACTATGAAGATTTCAATAGTGAACCTTATCCTATAATAAAGCGAGGCATAAATTTTTCCATAAATCAAGCTAATGAAATTTTTGGCAAAGATAGCTCTGAAATTTTTACTTTTTTAAGTAATGCAACTCAAAATGATAGAAATATTGATATAAACACAGTAACACTTACTTTAGATAACGACCTTAAATTTGATGATTTAAGTGATGGCGAGTATCAGCTTTTAGCTATTTATGCTATTTTAGATATTTTCGATAAAGAAAATACTCTTTTTTTATTTGATGAGGTTGATTCGCATATACATTATAAAAATATTGAAAAATTATGGAGTCGATTGGAAGACATTAAAGGTTATTGTATATCTACATCGCATATTACAGAAAGTATTGTGAGAAAAAATATAGAAGATATTTATTTGGTTGACAATGGAAAATTACAAAGTAAAGATATTTTTAATGAATTATGCAAAAGGCTAGATAATTTCACATCAAATAAAATGTATCAATATCAAATAGCATCAAAATGTGAAAATATTGTTTTGATAGATGATTTGAATGATTGGGAGATTTTTAAAATGTTATGTGAAATTAAAATTGATAATATAGAAGATTTGAAAATATTAAATCAAATACAACCTTTTAAGTGTTCTTCTGGATACAGTAGAAATACTGATACTATTGGAAATAAAAAACTTGAATGGTGTGAGGATTATATTAAAACATTAGATAACAAACATTTTAAAAGTAAAAATATTTTTATAATATGTGATAAGGATAATTATATATTAAGTTCAATAGATAACGAATTAAAACCATCTGGCTCAAAATCACTCCTAAAAAGTCTTAATGATTATGCAAATTGTTTTTATTTGAGAGTCTGGAAAAGAAGAGAAATAGAAAATTATTTACTCTCATATACTATGCTAGAAAAATACAATGTTTTAAATTTGATAAATAATGATAATCTAGCTAAAAACGATCATATAAAAAAAGATGATAACTTGGATAATATTAATTCTTTAAAAGAATTAGATTGCAAGAATATTATTCAAAGATTGTATAGTGATGATAATGGAGATGATATAAACAAAATGAGACAGGTTATTTTTAGCATTCCAAAAGAAGAAATTTCAGAAGATATAGTAACGATGTTTAATTTTTTGAAAAGCAAGGTAAAAAAATAATGATAAAATTGCCACAGGGTTGGGAATGGAAAAGCTTAGGTGAAATTTGTGGAGTAGTTATGGGACAATCTCCAAGTGGAAATTGTATTTTTAATAAAGATAAAAATAAAGATTTAATTGAATTTCATCAAGGAAAAATAGCTTTTTCGGATAAATATATAAAGAAATCTGATTTTGTTACCTCGGACACCAGAAAAATTGCAAAAAAGAATTCGGTTGTATTGTCTGTGAGAGCACCTGTTGGTGAAGTGAATATTGCTTTTGAAGATATAGCGATAGGACGTGGATTGTGTTCTTTAAATGGAATTAAGGCAAATAATGAATTTTTATTTTTTTATTTATTAACTTTAAAAAAATATTTTAATGATAATTCAACTGGTTCTACTTTTAAAGCTATTAATGTTAAAACAATTAAAGAAACTAAAATTCCCTTGCCACCTTTACAAGAGCAAGAAAGGATAGTGGGGATTTTAGATGAGAGTTTTGCAAAGATAGATGAGAGTATAAAAATTTTAGAGCAAGATTTACTAAATTTAGATGAGTTAATGCAAAGTGCCTTACAAAAAGCTTTTAACCCTTTAAAGGATAATACTAAGGAAAACTACAAACTCCCACAAGGTTGGGAATGGAAAAGCTTAGGTGAAATTTGTGAAGTGATTATGGGACAATCTCCAAGTGGAAATTGTATTTTTAATAAAGATAAAAATAAAGATTTAATTGAATTTCATCAAGGAAAAATAGCTTTTTCTGATAAATATATAAAAAAATCTGATTTTGTTACTTCGGACATCAGAAAAATTGCAAAAAAGAATTCAGTTGTATTATGCGTTAGGGCGCCTGTCGGTGAAGTGAATATTGCTTCTGAAGATATAGCAGTAGGACGTGGATTGTGTTCTTTAAATGGCGTTAAGATAAATAATGAATTTTTGTTTTTTTATTTGCTAACTTTAAAAAAATATTTTAACGATAATTCGACAGGTTCTACTTTTAAAGCTATTAATGTTAAAACAATTAAAGAGACTAAAATTCCTTTACCACCTTTACAAGAGCAAGAGCAAATCGCTTCGCATTTAGATGAGCTTTCTTCTCATGTAAAAAATTTAAAGCAAAACTATCAAGCACAGATAAAAAATCTACAAGAGCTTAAAAAGTCCTTGCTAGATAAAGCTTTTCAAGGAAGATTATAAATGTTAAAATTTTTATCAAATTTTAACATAAGGACTAGATATGTTAAAAATTTTTGATTTTTTTAACATATTTTTTTATAATGTTAAAAATTTTAAAAAATTTTAACATATGGAAAAATTATGAAAGAATTCATACCACCAAAACTTCCTTTAGATATAGAATTAAATGCAAATATTTATGGTCTCATCATTAGGGCTTCGAGAAAATTAGCGGAGTTAAATGGATTTAGCAAAAGCATGCCTAATCCAAATATATTAATCAATGCTTTGATCTTGCAAGAAGCTAAAGATTCTAGTGAGATAGAAAATATTATTACCACTCACGATGAGCTTTTTTTATCTCAAATCGATGAAAGTAAACTTACAAGAGCGGCAAAAGAAGTAAAAGACTATGAAAATGCTTTAAAAAAAGGATATGAGCTTTTAAAAAAAGAGCAATTATTAAGAAATGCGCATATTTTAGAAATTCAAAAAAGACTAGAAAGAAATAATGCAGGTTTTAGAAAACAAAGCGGAACTACGCTGATAAACCCTACCATAGGAGAAATCAAACACACACCCCCGCAAAATCCTAGTGACATACAAGAACTTATGGGAAATTTGGAGCGATACATCAACGATGATACTTTAGATGAACTTGATTTTTTGGTAAAAATGGCAATCATTCATTATCAGTTTGAAAGCATACATCCATTTTACGATGGTAATGGTAGAACAGGCAGGATTATCAATATACTTTATTTAGTTTATAAAGGCTTGCTTGATTTGCCTATCTTGTATTTAAGCGCTTATATAGTAAATAACAAAGAAGAGTATTATAATCTTTTACAAAAAGTACGTGATGAAGGTGCAATTTTAGAATGGATAGAATATATACTCAAAGGTGTAGAGCAAACTGCTATAAAAACGATAAAAACCATTACTATAATAGAAAAAATGATGTCTGATGTAGGTGAAATTTTGCAAAATAAAACGAATTTTTACAGCAAAGACTTTGTGGAGCTTTTGTTTTCTCATCCTTATACAAAGATAGACTTTTTGATAAATAAATTAGATATTTCTAGGCAAAGTGCCTCAAAATACCTTAAAATTTGTGAAAATTTAGGGGTGCTAGAGTGCATTAAAATGGGTAGAAATAATTATTATATTAATATAGAACTTTTAAAACTTTTTAGAAAGGGAATTTTTTAAATGCAAGGTAAAATCGATAAAATCACAGATATTCTAAGACGCGATGATGGCATAAGCGGTGCTATGCATTATAGTGAGCAGATTAGTTGGGTGCTTTTTTTGAAATTTTTAGATGATTATGAAGAAGAGTTGAAGTTAGAAGCTGAGTTAGATGAAAAGCCTTATAAGGCTATTTTGCAAGAAAAATTCAGTTGGAGAGCTTGGGCAGCACCTAAAACAAGCGAAGGAAAGCTTGATATAAAAAATGCTTTAAGTGGAAGCGATTTGCTAAGCTTTGTAAATGATGAGCTTTTTCCATACCTAAAAAGTTTTAAAGATAATGAAAATTTCAAAAGCATAGAGTATAAGATAGGCGGAATTTTTGAATTTATAGACAACCGCATAGCTAATGGCCATACTTTAAGAGAAGTTATAAATTTAGTCGATGAGCTAAGTTTTAGCAAAGAAAGTGATGTATTTGCTTTAGGTGAGGTTTATGAGAAGCTTTTAAAAGACATGGGAAGCGATGGGGGAAATAGTGGGGAGTTTTATACCCCAAGACCTTTGGTTAGAGTTATGGTGGAGGTGCTAGACCCTAAAGCAAAAGAGAGAATTTACGATCCTGCATGTGGGAGTTGTGGATTTTTAGTAGAGAGTTTTTTGCATATTCTTTATGAAGATAGGGCAAAAAAGAAAAAAGCAAATTTGAGTGTGGAAGAACTTGAATTTTTACAAAATGATGCCTTGTTCGGTAAAGAAAAAACTCCGCTTAGTTATGCAATGGGCGTGATGAATATGATCTTACATGAGGTTAAGTCCCCAAATATCATCAAAACTAATACTCTAAATAAAAAAATCACAGACATAACTGAAAATGAAAAATACGAAGTGATTTTGGCAAATCCTCCTTTTGGTGGTAAAGAAAAAGATCAAATTCAAAATAACTTTCCTGTAAAATCAAACGCTACCGAGCTTTTGTTCTTGCAGCATATTTTAAAGTCTTTGAAAAACAATGGAAGATGTGCCATAGTAGTGCCTGAAGGGGTGCTTTTTCAAAATTCAAATGCCTTTGTGAGTGTAAAAAAAGACTTGCTAGAAAATTTTAATCTTGAATGTGTTTTAAGCTTGCCAAGTGGGATATTTTTACCTTATAGTGCGGTTAAAACTAATGTGCTTTTTTTCTCTAAAGGGCAAAGAAGCATTTGTGGTGAAAACGATGAAAGTGTATATTACTATGAGCTTGTACCACCTTTTAAATTGACTAAAAACAAACCTTTAGAATACACGCATTTACAAGAATTTTTAAAATGTTATAAAGAAAGAAAAATCACGGCTAATTCTTATTTGGTAAGTAAAAAAGAACTTGAAGAAAGAAATTATGATTTAAGTGCTAAAAACCCAAACGTAAAAGAAGAAAAAACTTTGCGTGAAGTAGAGGAAATTTTAAGCGAGTTAGAGCAAAATCAAAAACAAGCAAAAATGCTTTTTGAAAAAATTCAAAAAGCACTTGTTTAAGGCATTAAAACAATATCCACTAAATCATTTTCTTTTATATCACCATTTGCTATCATAAGTGCAGCTTTGTGGTTAAGGTTGTTGATGATGGCACTTGAGCCTTGTTTTTTGCCTTTTAAATTGGCATAAATTTTTCCATCTTTAAATTCTACATTACAAGCTACAAATTCTAAATGCAAACTTTTTTTCTTATAGTCAGTATTTGCAAATGCTTTAAATACATAGTCTTTTTCTTGTAAAAGCCAAGCATTTAAAAGTTCTCTTACATATAAATTAAACATCACCATAGCCGAGTATGGAAAACCCGGTAGAGCAAAGATGAATTTGTCTTCAAATTTGGCTATTTTGATGTGTTTGCCAGGCTTTACATCGACTTTGTTTATGATGACTTCATACTCTTTAACGGCTTGCTTTAAAAAGTCAAAATCCCCCATGGAAACTCCACCGGTGGTAACTAAAATATCACACGCATTAAGTGCTTGTTTTAAAACACTTGGAGTTTTTTGCATATCATCTTTTAAAAGTGGGAAAATTCTAGCTTCAGCACCAAGTTTTTTTGCCATATTAGCTATGGCTACATGGTTTGATGAGCGAATTTGTGCAGGGTGTTCTAAGCTTTCGCCTAAGTCTTTGATCTCACTTCCACTGCTTAGCACGCCTATGATAGGTTTAGCAAAAACACCAATGTGAAAGTGTCCAAGCTCGGCTAAAAGTGCTATTTCACTATAGCCTAGCTTTGTGCCTTTTGTGAGTAAAATTTCACCTTCGGTGTAGCTCTCACCCACCTTTCTCACAGCAAAGCCTTGTGGAACTTTTTCTTTTATATAAACTACACCTTCTTTAACTTCAACTTTTTCCACAGGCACTAAGGTATCACAACCCTCACTCATTAAAGAGCCTGTAAAGGTTTTAACACATTCTTTATTTTGTATTTTAAAGCTAGGAAAAACTCCCGCAGGTACTTCACCTATGATAGACAAAGGCTCATCTTGCTCACTAAATTTAATTGCATAGCCATCCATAGAAGCAGTGGGAAATTGAGGGTTGTTAGTAGAAGCTTTGATGTCTATGGCTAAAATTCTATCTAAGCATTGTGTTAAAGCGATGTTTTCTATCTTTTCATATGCTTTTATACGTGAATGAAGTATGTCTAAACTTTGACTATAAGAAGTTAGCATTTTAGTCCTTAGCGCTTAAAATTCCTGCTCCTTGAAGTTTCAAAGAGCGTTCTATGGCATAAATTTTTTCACCATTGATGATATCATATTTCCATATAGGTGCACTTGCTTTAAAATCTTCTACAAAATCATTAATTAACTTAAGTCCTAATTTTCTTTGCTTGCTTAAAATCCCAGCAAAATAAGAACTCTCATGCACCTTAACCTCACCAATAGAGTGAGCAAACATCAAGCTTACATTTTCATTTGCAAGTTTTTGGCACCATTTTTCAAACCAAGTTTTTAATAAAGGCTCATATATATCAAAACTCAAAGCCTCAATCTCATCTTCAGCTCTGACTATACCGCAAAATGTGATCAAAGCCCCGCAATTTTTATCTTTAGCATATTCATACCATCTAGCGTAAATGCTAGGAATTTCTAAGGCTCCTTGATGTAATTCAAACATGACTCATCCTCCACAAACCGGCGGAAGTAGGCATATTTTATCCCCATCTTTTAAGGTAGTTTCATCATCAAAAACCATTTCATCATTTAAAGCAACCGCACAAAGCTCAAGCCATTCTTTTAAGCTTTCATCTTGTCTTAAAATTGCTTTTAATTCTTTAAGATTGCTTACATTTAGTTCTAAGCTTTCTTTGTTAATTGGCCCTAGAAATTCAACTTTTACCATTTTTTACCTTTATTCTTTGATTTCTAAAATTCCCATCATTCCAAGATCTTCATGCTCTAAAATATGGCAGTGAAACATTCTAATACCGGTAAATTTTTGACTCATTCTAAGTCTTAATTCTTCTTTAGGTCTTACATTAATCGTATCTTGCAATGCTCTGAATTTTGCTTTTGTTATTTTACCCTTAAATTTAGAAGATATGAGTTCAAATTGTGTTCCATGTATATGGAAAGGATGATCCATATGTGAAGAATTTTTTACTACCCATTCTTCTATCTCATTTAATTTTGAGGTTAAATCTGTTCTATTCATATCAAATGTTTTACCATTGATTAAAAACATAGAGGCAAGGCTTTTTTTGATTTCTTCTTCACTTTTTTTACTAATACCATGCATTTGTATATGATCTTCACTCATAATCACTTCTTTAAAGCTTGTAGCTTCTTTTAAAGGTGGAAATTCGCGTAGTTTTTCAGGTATGTTTTCTAAAGTTTTTTCCACTTTAAGATCAGCTAGTGCGAGTGTGTAAGGTTTTTCTTCAACAAGCATTTTGTCGCGGTTATAGTAGGTGCTTTCAAGTTTAAAATTACCCTTGCTTGCTTGGATTAATACTTCTGCTCTTGAAGCAGGACTTAAAAATAACTCATCTAATTCAATACCTTTTTCTATAAGTCCCCCATCAGTTCCCACTAAAATAAATTTAGCACCTTTAATGCGTAAATTTAAATATCTTGCCGCGCAAAAATTATAAATACGAATTCTTTGAGCTTTGTCAAGTGTTATTTTTGGTTTTAATTGTCCATTGATAAGAACTAAATTTCCTTCTCTACCATTTAGCCAATCAAATAAATTATTATCAGGAATTTGTGCATTTTCATCTAAACGCAAATCGCTAACCACCCAATCTTGTTCTTGTAAATGCGACAATGCATCTTTTTTAGCTTTAACTACAAATACCCCTGCTAAGCCTTTATAAACTTGCTTTGCTGTGGTATAGTGTGGGTGCGGATGATACCAGTAGGTTCCTGCTGAATTTTCTCCAAGTTTAAAGCGATAAATTCTTTCTCTACCAGGCATGATAGGATCATGTGGATTACCATCTTGTTCAGGCGGTATATCAAGTCCATGCCAGTGGATAGTAGTTGGTTCTTTTAAACTATTTTTTACCAAAATTTCTACAGTGTCACCTTCATAAACTTCTATTTTAGGTCCAGGTATAGAGCCATTGTAAGTAAAGCATTTTGTTTTTTTACCTTTAACAAGTTCTATTTGACTTTCTTTGATTTCTATACTTGATCTAAAGAAATTTTTCTTTGTACTTGTATTTTTTAGAAGTTTTAAATTTGCTAATGCTCCTTCGCTAGGAAAGTCTTTTTCATCGAGTAATTTAATGTTTGGATTTTCTAGTTTGATAAAAGAAGTATCGATTTCTTTTGTATCTTTTTGTGTATGTTTTGAGTGCATATTGTGATGAGAATGATCTCCCATTGCATAAGCACTACTAATACTTGCTAAACTTAAAGCATTAAATTTTAAAAATAACCTTCTATCCATTAAATTTTTACTCCTAAATTAATTTTGATTATAACTATTATTTGATTAATGATTGTAAATTATAAAAACAAGATATAATTTTAATATGATTTGCTATACAAGTGGTTTTAAATCAAAAAATTAAGGAAAGATATGCTAATTAAAAATCATTTAGATAAAGACTTTCAAACTCCTGCTTATATTTTAGAAGAAGATAAACTTAGAAAAAATTGTGAGCTTTTGGCTAAAGTGAGCGAGCAAAGTGGAGCAAAAGTTTTACTTGCTCTAAAGGGTTTTGCTTTTTCAGGTGCTATGGATATAGTGGGTGAGTATTTATCAGGCTGTACTTGCAGTGGGCTTTGGGAAGCTAAATTTGCAAAAGAATATATGGATAAAGAAATTCATACTTTTTCACCTGCTTTTAAAGAGGATGAAATAGATGAAATCATCGATCTTTCACATCATATAGTATTTAATTCTTTTAATCAGTTTAAAAAATTTAAAGACAAAGCAAGTAAAAAGTCTCTTGGTTTGCGCTGTAATCCAGAGCTTTCAGTGGCTCCAAAAGAACTTTATAATCCTTGTGGTAGATTTTCAAGATTAGGAATTCGTGCGATTGATTTTGAAAATGAAGATTTAAGTGCTTTAAGTGGGCTTCATTTTCATGCTTTGTGTGAAGAAAGTGCGCATTCTTTAGAGCTTGTGTTAAATGCTTTTGAGGCTAAATTTTCAAAATTTATTAAAAATATGAAATGGATTAATTTTGGTGGGGGTCATCATATCACAAAAGAAGGCTATGATGTGCAAAAACTAATTGATCTTTGTAAAAAATTTAGCGATAAATACGGCGTGCAAGTGTATCTTGAGCCAGGTGAGGCTGTGGGTTGGCAGTGTGGGACTTTAGTTGCAAGTGTGATAGATATAGTAGAAAATGAGAAAAAAATAGCTATTTTAGATACTTCAAGTGAAGCTCATATGCCAGATACTATCATCATGCCTTATACAAGCGAGGTTTTAAATGCTAGAATTTTATCAAGCCGTGATGGGGAAAAATATAGCGAGTTAAAAGAAAATGAATTTGCTTATTTACTTGGTGGTAATACTTGCTTAGCAGGGGATATCATGGGTGAGTATGCTTTTAATCAAGAGTTAAAAGTAGGGCAAAAAATAGTATTTTTAGATCAAATCCATTATTCCATAGTTAAAAACACCACTTTTAATGGAGTAAGACTTCCAAATTTAATGTTCTTGGATAAGAAGGAAAATTTATCTATGGTAAGAGAATTTGGCTATGAAAATTATTCAAAAAGAAACTAAAAATTGAGTTTTTTTGTAGTTTTTTGCAAATTTATGTTTTTTAAATAAAACTTTTTTTAAAATAAAAATGGAAACTGAAAATTAACAAAACTACAACGCTAAGCTTTGGCTAGCGTGTAATGTTTAGGAGTAATTTATGCATAGGGTTATACTAGCTCTTTTAGCCTGTTTTAACTTTCTATTTGCTCAAGAAAATTTTGAAGTTAAAAATACTCAAATTTGGGATGTGCAAAGAGTGATGAATATAGAAAGTTATCAAAATTTTGGTGCTTTGTGGACTAAACTACAAGGTGAATATATTGCAAGTGCTGTTTTGATTATACTTATAGTGGTAATTTCAGCTTTTGCTTTGCATTATATGGTCATAGGTCCAAAGAAATTTTCTCATGATGGTAAGAAAATTTATGCCTTTTCGGTATTTGAAAGATTGTTTCATTTTGTAGCGGCAATTTCTTGGATTATCCTTGTGCCAACCGGTCTTATTATGATTTTTGGATCATATTTTGGTGGTGGATTTTTTGTAAGAATGTGTAAAAACTTACATGGCATTGCTACTATTTTATTTATCATTTCTATCATTCCTATGCTTTTATGTTGGATTAAAAGAATGCTTCCTGCAAGTTATGATTTAAGATGGATGATGATGGTTGGTGGATATTTAAGTAAAGAGAAAAAACCTGTGCCTGCTGGCAAGTTTAATTTTGGTCAAAAATCTTGGTATTATATAGCTGTTTTTGGTGGATTTTTGATGATAATCACCGGTGCGTTTATGTTTTTCCTTGATTTTAATTCTACTTCTTTACAATCTATTTTTGGAATTTCTCATATAGATATTTTAAGAGCTTCAGCTATCATCCATAATATTTTGGGTATTTTATGTGCGGTATTTTTTGCTATTCATATTTATATGGCTGTATTTGCTATTAAAGGAAGTATCCACTCTATGATTAGTGGTTATAAAGAAGAAGAGGAAGTTTATATTTTACATTCTTATTGGTATAAAGAATTAAGCGATAAAAAACAAATCAATCCATCATTTACTTACGATTCTAAAACAAAATTTTAAAATCTCACTTGATTTTTTTAAATTTTCCTTGTTATAATCAAATAAAAATAACAAGGAAAATTAATGATACAAGATATTGATCTTTCGCGTAAATATTTTTATGAATTTTTTTCAAAAGCTTTTAATTTTATCGATGAAAATGAATTTAAAATTTGGCACGAGCAAGTTTTAGTTTTAGCTCAAAGTCCTTTAGATGATAGTTTAAAATCTGATTTTGAAAAACTTAGCGCATGCGATTTTGCAAGTTTTAAAGAAGAACAAAATGGAGTATTTTTTGATTTTTCTTACGTGAATGTGCCTATTAGCGCTTCTTTTTATGATGAGGGCAGAGATGATGGCAAAATGAAGCTTCAAGCCTGTGAAATCATTAGAAAAACCAAATTTAGAAAAAAAGAAGATTGCAGACAAAGTGAAGATGAATTTGGCTTTTTGTTTGCTTTTATGGCAAGCATTATTGAGCATGATTTAAAAGTTGCACAGCAATTATTTCGCTTTGTGATAAATCCTGTAATAGATGAGTTTATAGAAAAATTACAAATCCATAAAAACTCAAATTTTTACATTGCTATTGCCAATATTATGAAAGTCTTTTTTACAAACGAAAGAGCTTATTTAGAAGTACAAGCACCTATAAAAAAAGAAGGTAAAAGTATAGCAGATGAAGCTTTACAAAGACTTCCTTATGAACCAAGACTTCCTACTAAATTTAGTAAAACAAATATAGAAGAACTTAGCAAATTATAAAAATAAATATGTATTTTGTTACCAAAATACATATTATCAAAATCATCTTTTTATGAAAATAGAAATTAAATAAAATCTTAAGTGAAAATATGCAAAAGTTATAATGTTTAAGTGTGTAAGTACTTTAAAATTAAGTATTTATAGTTATTCTTTACTTTTATTTCAAAGGAGAGAACATGGAGGCCAATCAAAGAAGGGATTTTTTAAAAAAATCTTTGAAAATTGGTGCTTTAGGGGTAGTAGCTGGAGCGAGCGTTAATGCTTTAGCCAAAGATGATTACCAAGAGCAAAATACCGTAGTTTTAGGAAAAAGTACTAAAAAAGAAGTGCTTTATAAAAAAACTATGCATTGGGAAAAATACTACAAAATAGCTTACTAATTAAGAAAGGAAGAAGATGGCATTAGCAAGAAGAAATTTTCTTAAGCTTGCTGGTATTGCTGGTCTTGGAAGTGCGGCTTTTGGTAGTGAAAACAAAGCTATTAGAGCTGCAAGTGAACAAGAAGTAGCAAATCCTTATCCAGATTCTAAGATTGTTAGAACAATCTGTAGTATCTGTAGTGCAGGCTGCGGAATTAAAGCAGAAGTGCAAGATGGAGTTTGGGTGCGTCAAGAAAACGCTATAGAACATCCTATTTCTCAAGGATCACACTGCTGTAAAGGGATAGATCAAATCGATCTTACTAAATCAAAACAGCGTATTAAATATCCTATGAAAAAAGAAAATGGCAAATGGGTACGTTTAACTTGGGAACAAGCTATCAACGAAATTGGCGATAAAATGCTTGAAATCCGTAAAGAAAATGGACCTGATAGCGTTATGTTTTTAGGTTCGGCTAAATTTAATAACCAACAAGCTTATTATTTTAGAAAATTTGCAGCATTTTGGGGTACTAACAATATAGACCACGTTGCTAGAATTTGACATAGCGCAACAGTCGCCGGTGTGGCGAATACATGGGGTTATGGCGCTATGACAAATCATTTTGGTGATGTGACTAAACATTCAAAAATGATGATTATTTTTGGTGCAAATACTGCTGTGGCTAATCCTATTGGATTTAAACACTTATTGCAAGCAAAAGATCGTAATAATGCTAAATTAGTAGTTGTAGATCCTGTATTTACAAAAACTGCAGTGCATGCTGATGAATATGTGAGAATTCGTCCAGGTACAGATATAGCTTTAGTTTATGGTATGCTTCATTTAATCTTCAAAAACGGTTGGGAAGATAAAGAATTAATCAAAACTAGAACTTATGGGGTTGAAGAAATAAAAGCAGAGGCTGCTAAATGGACTCCTGAAGTTGTAGAAGATGTAACAGGTGTTCCGGCTGCTCAACTTGAAAAAATCACAAGAATGCTAGCTACAATCAAACCTGCTACGCTATTTTGGGCTTTAGGTATTACTCAACACTCAGTAGGTAGCTCTAACACAAGAATTCTAGCTATCTTACAACTTGTTCTTGGTAATATAGGTAAACCAGGCGCAGGAACAAACATCATCAGAGGACATGATAATGTTCAAGGTGCTACTGATATGGGTTGTTTGGCTGATACCTTACCAGCTTATTATGGACTTGATGATAATGCTTGGAATCACTTCTCTAATGTATGGAATGTTGAGAGAGAGTATTTAAATTCAAGATTTTATTCTAAAGAATGGATGCATGAAAAAGGCTTTTCGCTAGCAAAATGGTGGCAAGGCGTTTTACATGAAGAAAAAACTTATTCTAACTCACCTATCCGTGTACTTTGGGTGCAAGGAACGGGTATTACTTCTATGGCACATACGGTAAAAATTCAAGAAGCACTTAAAAAACTTGATATGATCGTAATTGCTGAGCCTTTTGTAAATGAAGTAGCAGTTTTAGCAGATCGTCCAGATGGTATTTATATTATTCCTGCTTCAACCCAATTTGAAACAGAAGGTTATGTAACAGCGACTAACCGTGCTATGCAATGGCGTTCTCAAGTAGTAAAACCAATTTATGAAAGTAAAGAAGACCAAGAGATTATGTTTGCTTTTGCTAAAAAATTTGGTTTTTATAAAGAATACACTCGTGGTATGAAAATGGAATTAAAAGATCATAAACTTGTACAAACAAGAGATGATAGTGATGATAATTTCATATGGCCTGATGATGCTACAAGAGAAATGAGTAATGGTCTTTTAAGTATAGGCTTAAGAGGTATTTCAGCTGAACGTCTAAGAAAACACCAACAAAATTGGGAACATTTTGATCCTGATACTCAAAGAGGTATTGGCGGTGAAGTTAAAGGTGAATATTATGGTTTACCTTGGCCTTGTTGGGATAAACAACACCCAGGTACTTCTATCATGTGGAATACAGATATTCCTTATGAAGAAGGTGGTATGGGCTTTAGAAATCGCTTTGGTTTAGAGCATGAGGGGCATTCTCAATTAGCAGATGAAGCCTTTACTCCAAAAGGATGTAAAGTTAAAGGTGGCTACCCGCAAATCACTAAAGAAAATATCGAAAAAGTGTTTAATATCAAACTAAGTGATAAAGAAAAAGAATTAATGGGTGCTAGCTGGAGCACAGATATTTCAGGTATAATCTTAGAAAAATGTAGAGAAAAAAGTGCTTGTTGTTTAGGTAATGCAAGAGCGAGAATGAAAGTTTGGGAATTTGCTGATCCTATTCCATTGCATAGAGAGCCTATTCACTCACCTCGTTGGGATTTGGTTAAAAAATATCCTACTTGGGGCGATCAAGAGAAAAACTTCAGAGTTGAGAGTAAATTTATCAGCGAGCAACAAAAAACAGATTGGAGCAAAGAGTTTCCAACTATTATTTCAAGTATGCGTTTAGTAAATTTAAGTGGTGCAGGTATGCTTGAGAGAACTAGTAAATATCTTGCTGCAATCACACCTGAGATGTTTGCTAATGTGCACCCTGAACTTGCTTTAAAATATGGTATAAATGATGGTGATATGATGTGGATTCACTCGCCACAAGGTACTAAGATTAAAGTAAAATGTGTACATAATCATTCAGTTACACCAGATAGAATTTGCTTGCCTTATAATTTTGCAGGTATTATGCAAGGAGTGGATTTAAGTTATAATTATCCTGAAGGCACTAAACCTTATACTATAGGGGAAAGTTCTAACACGGTTACTAACTATGGTTTTGATATAAATACGCAAATTTCTGAGTTTAACGCAGGGCTTTGCAGACTTGAAAAGGCTTAAGGGGTAAGTTATGGCTAGAATGAAATTTTATGTAGATAATAATCGCTGTATTTCTTGCTTTGCTTGTCAAGTAGCTTGTTCAAGTGCGCATGAAGTACCAGTAGGAATTAATAGAAGAAAAGTAATCACTCTAAATGAAGGTATAGAAGGCAAAGAGTTTTCAACAACTCTTGCTTGCCAACACTGCACAGACGCTCCGTGTGAGCAAGTTTGTCCTGTAAAATGCTTTTATATTAGAGCTGATGGTATTGTTTTACATGATAAAAAAACTTGTATAGGTTGTGGGTATTGTCTTTATGCATGTCCTTTTGGCGCTCCACAATTTCCAAGAGATGGTGCTTTTGGCATTAAGGGTGAAATGGATAAATGTACTATGTGTGCAGGTGGTCCTGAGCCTACTAACTCTCATGAAGAAAGAGAACTTTATGGGCAAAATCGTATCGCAGAAGGCAAAGTACCTATGTGTGCTGCGGTTTGTTCTACAAATGCACTTTTGGTTGGTGATGCAGCTGAAGTTAGTGCAATGTATAGAAAAAGAGTTTTACTCAAGGGTCAAAACTTAGGACTTGATGCAAAATAACTCAAAGGGTGTACAAGCACCCTTTTTTACTACTTATAATCCAAGGCTAATTCATGGAAGAGCTAATTTTACAAATTCAAAAAAATCTTGATGAAAATAATAAACTTACTTGTAAAAAAGCACTAGAACTTTTAAAACAATACTCTAAAGAAGATTTTCAAGCCATTATAAAAGAATTAGGCGTAAAAATTTCAGATTGTGAGCTAGGTCAATTTGGCAAGTTAAATAAAAATATAGCAAAAAGTGAAATTTTGGAAAAATTAGAAACAAAATTAGATTCTAAGCGTCGCATATCATGCAAAGATGCTTTAGAATGTGCTAAAGACTTTAATATGGCTGATATGAGAGCTACACTTAAAACTTATAAAATTGATGTTAAATACTGTGAACTTGGTTGTTTTGAAGAAAAAAAGGGTAAAAAATTTCATGTAAAAAGTAAAATTTGGGTAGAAAATCCTGATGGAGAATTGCTTTTTGGTAAAGGTAAAACAGATATTTTAGAATTAGTAGGAGAATGTGGAAGTATTTCCCAAGCAGCTAAACAACTAGGGATTAATTATAAAAAAGCATGGCTTTATATACAAGATTTAGAAAAAAATATGAAAGAAGAATTACTTATTGCTAAAAAAGGAAGAGGAAGTGAATCAGGTAGCAAACTTACTCCAAGAGCTTATGAGTTAATCCAAAATTTTAAAATTTTACAACAAGATGTAGAAGAATACACCAATAAACGCTTTAAAGAATTATTTTTCAAGAAAAATCAAGAAAAAGATAAAACTTAATTTGAATACAAGTTATAACAATATATCATTAAATAAAAAAGGTAAAAGATGAAAATTGATTGTAGAGATTTAGCTTGTCCACGTCCTGTGATAGAAACAAAAAAAGCTTTAGAAGAGTTAAAAGAAAATGAAAATTTAGAAATTCTTTTAAACTCTCAAGCTTCTAAAGAAAATGTAATGAGATTTTTAAAATCTTTAAATTTGGAATTTAATGTTAAAGATTTAGATGATGAGAGTATTATTAGCATTGTAAAAGATGGCAATATAGCTCATAATCAAGAACAAAATTTACAAGAATACAATGTGTTATTTTTAAAAAGCGATAGGGTAGGTGAGGGAGAACTTGGAAAAAATCTAATGCTAGGTTTTTTAAAAACTTTAAAAAATTTACCTAATAAACCTGCAAAAATCCTTTGTGTTAATGATAGTGTTTTGATGAATACTGATTGCTCTCATATGGCATTTGAAGCCATGAAAGAACTTGAAAATTTAGGAGTTGAAATTTATAGTTGTGGGGCATGTTTGGAATTTTTTGGCAAAAGCAAAGAACTTAAAACAGGTAAAATAGGTAATGCTTATGAAATTTTAAATGAACTTTTTGGAAAGGCAAAGATTATCTCTTTATGATATATAAAGATCAAAAACTAACCCAATATGTAAAAGCTGCGGGTTGAGCTGCCAAATTAGACTCGGTGGGTCTTGACAAAATTCTTGGCATTTTAAAACCGCATGAAAACCTTTTAAGTGGTATTAATAATAACGAAGATGCAAGTGTTTATAAGCTAAATGAAGATTTAGCTTTAGTGCAAACTCTTGATTTTATCACACCTGTGGTTGATAGCGCGTATCATTTTGGCGCTATAGCTGCTGCAAATGCCTTAAGTGACGTATTTGCTATGGGTGCTGAGGTGATTAATGCTTTAAATATTGTAGGCTTTGATACTTGTCATTTTAATAATGAAATTTTACTTGAAGTGTTAGAAGGTGCTAGAGTTAAGGTTGAAGAAGCTGGTGCTGCGCTAGTAGGTGGGCATACTATAGAAAATGATGAATTTATTTTTGGTCTTAGTGTAACAGGTGTAGTTCATCCTAAGAAATTTATAGCTAATAATAGCGCAAAAGATGGTGATGTGATTTTACTTACTAAACCTATAGGTAGTGGTATTATTAGTACTGCTATCAAGGTTGGTTTGCTAGAAAAAGCAAAGATTTTAAAAGCAGTAGAACAAATGAGTTTTTTAAATCTTTATGCAAGTCGTATTTTAAAGAGGTTTAAAAGTCTTAGTGCTTTAAGTGATGTTACCGGTTTTGGTCTTTTGGGGCATTTAAAAGAAATGTTAAATAAAGAGCTTATGATAGAAGTATATAAAAATGAAATTCCTTTAATGGATGGAGTTTTGTCAATGGCTAATATGGGGATTATCCCAGCAGGAGCTTATAAAAATAAAGATAGTCTAAAAATTTGGGTTGATAATTTAAATGAAAAAGATGAGGATATAGTGTATTTTGATCCTCAAACTTCAGGTGGACTTTTAGCTAGTATGAGTGAAAATGAAGCAATTGAAGCTTTAAAAATCTTAAAGGATCATAATATTGAAGCAAAGATTATTGCTAGATGTGTAAGAAATACTCATAATTATTTATTATTGCGCTAATATTTTATTTACAATCAAAAATATATGTTTATATTTGTTACTTTTTTACATAAAAAAATAAATTACAAATAAATATATGTTGATTTTCGTTGCAATTTTTGTATCATAAATACATATTAACTATTAAAGTGGAGGAAAAAATGATACAAAAAGCTTTGCAATTAGCTGAAGAATTACAAAGAAAGATAGAAAGTAATATCTCTCAAAGCGAAAAAGAATTTCATGCCAAAATGCAAAAACTTTTAAACAATCCTAAAAATAAAGTAATGCTAATTGAGCTTTTAGATCGCTCTTTTAGATGTAAAGATAAAAGTGCGAGTTTTGAGCTTATAGAACATACTTTAAACAAATATGGTATAGCTGATTTTTTTAGTGCTTTTGAAAAATTTTTACTTTTTTCATTTTTAAATTTTGGAAAATTTGCACCAACTCTTAGTGTGCCATTTTTCATTAAGCATTTAAGAGAAGATACTAAAGCTATGGTTTTAGATGCAAATCCTAGTGTTTTAGAGCCTCATATGCGTAAAAGAAAAGATGAAGATAAAATCACTTTAAATGTAAATTTAATTGGTGAAGAGGTTTTGGGTGAAGCTGAGAGTGCTTATAGGATGAAAAAATACGAAGAAGCATTAAAAACAAGCTATATTACTTATATTTCTATTAAAATTACTACCATTTTTTCCCAAATCAATATCATTGATTTTGAATACTCTAAAGATGAGGTGGTAAAAAGATTGGATAAATTATATGCTCTTGCTTTAGAGGAAGAAAAAAAGCAAGGTGTGTCTAAATTTATCAATCTTGACATGGAAGAATTTAGAGATTTAGAATTAACCGTTGAAGCTTTTATGGAAAGTGTTGCAAAATACGATATTAAAGCAGGTATTGTTTTGCAAGCTTATTTGCCTGATTCTTATGAGTATTTGAAAAAACTTTTTGCTTTTTCTAAAGAAAGAGTTTTAAAAGGTATGAAGCCTATAAAAATTCGCTTTGTTAAAGGAGCGAATATGGAAAGTGAAGAAACTATAGCCTCACAAAGAGGTTGGGCTCTACCTACTTTTTATAAAAAAATTGACACTGATAGTAACTATAAAAAAATGCTTGATTTTGTCTTAGAGGGAGATAATCATAAATATATTAATATAGGTATTGCAAGTCATAATTTATTTGAAATTGCTTATGCTTATACTAGAATTTCACAAGCTGGAGCTTTATCATCTTTTACTTTTGAAATGCTTGAGGGTATGAGTTTACAATGCTCTTATGAGCTTTCTAAAATGCATGATCTTATACTTTATGCACCAGTTTGTGATGAAGCACATTTTAACAATGCTATTGCATACTTAGTAAGAAGACTTGATGAAAATACTAGTGAAGATAATTTCATGAGATATTTTTTCAATCTTAAAATTAATGATAAAAATTGGCAAATACAAAAAGAATTATTTATAAAATCCTTAGAAGGTGTTGCTAGTTTGGATAATTCTACTCATAGAACTCAAGATAGAAATAATGAAACAAAGGCTATTAGTTCTTATGAGAGTAAAGAATTTAAAAACGAACCTGACACAGACTTTATCTTAAAAGCAAATAGAGAATGGGCTAAGGGTATAAGAGCTAAGTATGAAAATTTAGAAAATTATGATGTCTATCCGGTTGCAAAAGAAGAAATTAAAAACGAAAATTTACAAGTAGTAGAAGTTAAAGATAAAATCAAAAATCGCACTATAGGTAAAGCACACTTAGCAGGCCAAGCAGAGATTGAACACGCTTTAGATGTAGCTAAGAGCTCAAATTTTAGTGATTTAAGTCATGATGAAATTTATAAAATTTTAGCAAAAACTGCTCAACTTGTTAGAGAGCGTAGAGGAGATTTAATAGGTATAGCAGCCTTAGAAGTAGGAAAAACTTTCTTAGAAATTGATCCTGAAGTTAGTGAGGCTATAGACTTTTTAGAATTTTACCCACATTCTTTGGAAAAACTAAAAGAGCAAAATCCAAATACTACTTTTAAAGCAAAAGGCATAGGCGTGGTGATTGCACCATGGAATTTCCCAGTAGGTATTTCAGTAGGAACCATAGCAGCACCTTTGGCCGCAGGAAATAAAGTGATATATAAACCATCATCTTTATCGATGTTAACAGGTTATATGCTTTGTAAATGCTTTTGGGATGCAGGAATTCCTAAGGATGCTTTGATTTTCTTACCTGCTAAAGGTAGTGATATATCAAAATACTTACTTGTTGATCAAAGTGTGAAATTTTCAGTATTAACCGGTGGAGAAGAAACTGCTTATGCAATGCTCAAAGCTAATCCAACCTTGCTTTTAAGTGCCGAAACAGGCGGTAAAAATGCAACTATTGTTTCTAAATTTGCCGATCGTGATAGTGCGATTAAAAATATCATTCATTCAGCTTTTTCAAATTCAGGTCAAAAATGCTCTGCTACTTCTTTACTAGTTTTAGAAGAAGAAGTTTATAATGATGAAGAGTTCAAAAAGACTTTGGTAGATGCTGCTAGTTCTATGGCGGTTGGAAATCCATTTGCGTTTAAAAATAAACTTGGAGCTTTAGCAGATAAACCAGATGTGAAATTACAAAAAGCTTTAGATGAATTAGCTCCGTATGAAAGTTGGGCTTTAAAACCTAAATTTATAGATGATAATCCTTATCTTTTAACTCCAGGGATTAAGTATGGTACTAAAAAAGGTGATTTTACACACATGAATGAGCTTTTTGCACCAATTTTAACTGTAATGAAAGCAAAAGATTTAAAAGAAGCTATTGATATAGTAAATTCTACAGGTTATGGACTTACAGCAGGATTTGAAAGTTTAGATGAGAGAGAATGGGAGTATTTTCATACTCACATAGAGGCAGGAAATATTTATATTAATAAACCAACAACAGGAGCTATAGTTCTAAGACAACCTTTTGGTGGTATTAAAAAATCAGCCATTGGTTTTGGTAGAAAAGTTGGAATTTATAATTACATTACCCAATTTTTAGATATAGAGCAAAGACAAGCTGATCAAAATGTTTTAGACAATGAATTAGTATCAAATTTAAACGCTTTAAGCTTGGATTTAAATGAAAAAGATAAAGCTGATTTTGAAGTCATTAAAGCTATGGCAAGAAGCTATGCTTATCATGCAAAACATGAATTTGCAAGTGCGAAAGATTATGTCAATATAAGAGGTGAGGATAATCTTTTCTCTTATACAAAAGTTAAAAATATAGCCTATAGAGTACATAAAGATGATAGCTTAAAGGATATTTTAGGAGTTATTTTAGCAGCTAGTGTGCTAAATATTGATCTTATTTTAAGTTATGATGAACATGAAAAAATAGATCTTGTGCAAAAGATTAATCAAAAAATTAGTTCAAAAACTTTATTCCTTAAAGAAAGTAAAGAAAATTTCATTAGCAAAATAGCTGATTATGAAAGAATTCGTTATTTTGCTCCATTAGATGTTAATGATGAAATTTTCATAAAGGCAGCAAGTTGCGCAAAAATCATCGCTAATGCTAAGCCTTTAATGAATGGACGTTTTGAGTTGCTTTTATATCACAATGAAAAAGCTTTAAGTATATCTTTCCATCGTTATGGAAATCTAGGCATTCGTGCTTTAAAATAATACAAAAAGGAGATAAAATGGAGGTTGTTCAAATTAATACTCAAATTGCGATAATGTTTGTCGCTTATTCAGCATTAATGCTTTTTATCGGATTTTATTTTTATAAACAAAATAAAAATTCAGAGGACTATTTTTTAGGTGGTCGTTCTATGGGGCCGGTAGTTTCAGCACTTAGTGCTGGAGCTTCTGATATGAGTGGATGGCTTTTAATGGGTTTGCCAGGAGCTTTATATGTAAGTGGTTTAGCTGAAAGTTATATTGCAATAGGTCTTAGTATAGGAGCGTTTTTAAACTGGGCTTTTATAGCAAAAAGACTTAGAATTTATACTAGTGTGATTGCAAATTCTATTACCATACCTGATTATTTTGAGACAAGGTTTGATGATGATAAGCATATATTAAGAGTGGTTTGTGCTATTGTTATCTTGATTTTCTTTACTTTTTATGTTTCTTCAGGACTTGTAGGTGGAGCAAAGCTTTTTGAAGCAACTTTTGGAATTCAATATGATTATGCTTTAACTACAGGAACTGTTATTATAGTTGCTTATACATTTTTGGGTGGATATAAGGCAGTTTGTTGGACGGATTTGATTCAGGGTTTATTAATGATGAGTGCTTTAATTATCGTGCCTATAGTGATGATTTATCATTTGGGTGGCTTTAGTGAAGCTGTTAATATAGTCAAAGAAATTAAGCCAAATACTTTTTCTATGGGAGAAGGATTAAGCTTTTTAGGCATAGTTTCAGCGCTTTCTTGGGGGCTTGGATATTTTGGTCAGCCGCATATTTTGGTGCGTTTTATGTCTATACGCTCAACTAAAGACATCCCAACTGCTACTTTTGTAGGAATTTCTTGGATGGTTATATCTTTAATTGGTGCTTGTTTGATAGGTGTTTTAGGTATAGCTTATGTGAGTAAATTTGAACTTAGTTTACAAGATCCTGAAAAGATTTTTATCGTAATGTCACAATTACTTTTTAATCCTTGGATAGCAGGTATTTTATTAAGCGCTATTTTAGCAGCTATTATGAGTACAGCAAGTTCACAATTGCTTGTTTCAAGTTCGACTATAGCAGAAGATTTTTATAAAAGAATTTTCAATAAAGAAGCGTCTAATAAAATGGTAATGACTTTAGGTAGATTTGGTGTTTTAGCAGTGGCTGTGATAGCTTTTGTTATTTCTACTGATAAAAACTCAAGCGTATTAAGCATAGTAGCTTATGCTTGGGCAGGGTTTGGAGCAAGTTTTGGTTCTGTAATGCTCTTTTCATTATTTTGGTCAAAAATGACTAGATATGCTGCTATTGCAGGTATGATTACGGGCGCAGTTGTAGTTGTAGCATATAAAAATTTCTTGGCTGAGTGGCTTAATTTTCCTATTTATGAAATCATTCCAGGATTTTTAGCTGCATCTATTGTGATTGTTTTAGTGAGCTTGGTTACAAAAGTGCGCCCAGGAACTAAAGCAGCTTATGAAACAATGTTAAAACATCTTTAATATATATTCAAAAGCCTTTAAGGCTTTTGAATTAAAAATCTAAGCGTTGGACCATCTTGATTTATTTCTAGAATTTCAAAACCACGATTTTTAGCATCTTGAGGTATAGAATTGATACTTTGCGGGCAATCACATAAAATTTCTAAGACTTCACCTGATTTTAGTTCTTTTAAGGCTTCAATAGTAGCTATAGCAGGGTATGGACAAGCCTCACCTTCTAAATTTAAACTATAATGAATAATCATATTTTCCCTTTTTTATTTTGTTTGAAAAAGAATGATTTTTTAAACTTTAATATAAATAAAAATAAAATTGCAAATAAAGTTAAATTGATTACTAAGCCATTAAAATAACCAAATTCATTTAAAAGATGAATCTTTACTCCACCTGTTAAGAAATTTGGAAAATAATCGTAGCTTAAAGCTAATATCATAGTGCCAATAATATTTGCAATACCCACTATAATAAAATGACTTTGTCCTTCACAAGCTCGATACATCCAGCCACACTCGCATCCTCCGGCAAAAACTATCCCAAAGCCAAATAAAAAAGCACCTAAAGCAATATTTGGTGATATTTCTATTATTTTGTTAGTGTGCCCTTGTAAGATAAATGCAAAAGCTATTAAACAAGCTATAATCATACCTATTAAAGCACCCTTTATGGCATTATCCCTACCAAATAAAAATAAATCTCTAAAGCAAGAAGTAAAGCAAATCTGAGCTCTAGATATGATAAAACCAAAAACAAAGCCAAATATTAACGCTAAAGGAAGAATACTTTCTTTGTTTTTAATATTTAAAGGCTGTTTTTGTAGTATAAATACAACATAAGTTATAAAAATTATAAATACACCAAGTCCTATATAAAAATATATCTTTGCAGTTTTATTTTGTGTTTTTAACGGTTGGTTTTCTTTACATACACGTTGTAATTTAGCTTTTGGTTTAAAAGGTGATAGATTGCAAACTTTAACAGCTAAATAAATCCCTAAAATCATAAATAAGGTAAAAACCCAAGTATGTAAAGAAAAATAAGGTAAACCTGTAAAAAAATTTGCCAAGTTGCAACCAAAGGCAAGTCTTGCACCAAAACCAGATAAAATTCCACCTATAATAGCTTGAAAAATTCGAATTTTGCTAGCAGGTAAGCGCCATTTGAATTTATTTGCTAAAAATGCAGCGCTTAAACACCCTATAAACATACCTATAAGCATAATACCATCAATTCTTGTTAAGGGGCTGCCACTTAAATTTTGCTTTTGATAATAAGAATAAGAGCTTAGGTCCATACCAAAAAATTCTAAAAACTCTCCACCCCAGCGCGTCATTTCGCCAGTGACTGCCCAAACGCTACCAAAAATTCCAAAATAAATAGCACTTAAAATTCCAAGCATAATCATGCCTTTGGAATTATCCCAAAAATTTATAAAAAAAGATTGTTTGAAAGAATGCATTGTTGTATCCAAAAATTGTGATTGTCAAAACTTGACACTAATAAAGTTAGCATTATAGCTAATAAATTTATACAAAATAAAATATTATTAAAAATAGTTTCAATTTTACGTATTTGGTTTTTGTTTTAATTAAAAATATTAAGATATAATATCTTTTTGGAAGGTTAGCTTATCTGGTGATGGCCACTGACTTCAAATCAGATGAAAGGGTAGTTGACTACTTTTTGGGGAGTTCGATTCTCTCACCTTCTCGCCAAATTTAAGTCAAAATGGAGTTTTCATGAGTAAAGCAGATATTGTCGTTGGTATCCAATGGGGTGATGAGGGTAAAGGTAAGATAGTTGATAAACTATGTGAAAATTATGATTATGTTTGCAGGAGTGCAGGCGGACATAATGCAGGTCACACTATATGGGTTGATGGTATAAGATATGCTTTACATTTAATGCCATCAGGTGTTTTGAATAAGCAATGTGTTAATGTTATAGGAAATGGAGTTGTAGTTAATCCTGATGTATTAATTAGCGAAATGGCTCAATTTGAAAATTTAGAAGGAAGATTATTTATAAGTGATAGAGCTCATTTAAATTTAAATCATCATGCTTTGATTGATCAAGCAAGAGAAAGACTTAAAGGCGATAAAGCTATAGGAACAACAGGCAAAGGCATAGGGCCAAGCTATGAAGATAAAATAAGTCGCAATGGACATAGAGTAGGGGAATTGCTAGAGCCTGAAAAACTTTGTGAAAATTTAATGAAAGATTTTGAACTTAAAAAAACTTATTTTGATGTTTTAGGCATTGCAATGCCTAGTTATGATGAAATTTTAAAAGATTTAAAACGCTTTAAAGAAGTGCTAGCGCCATATATTACAGATACCACAAGAATGCTTTGGAAAGCTTTGGATGAGGATAAAAAAGTATTGTTAGAAGGTGCACAAGGGTCAATGCTTGATATTGATCATGGAACTTATCCTTATGTTACTAGTTCAACAACTATTTCAGCTGGGGCTTTAAGTGGTTTGGGTTTAAATCCAAAAGAAATTGGAAAAGTTATAGGTATAGTAAAAGCTTATACAACAAGAGTGGGAAATGGAGCTTTTCCAAGTGAAGATTTAGGTGAAGATGGTGAAAAAATAGGACTTATTGGTAAAGAAATCGGTGTAAGTACAGGTAGAAAAAGAAGATGTGGTTGGTTTGATGCGGTTGCGGTAAGATATACTGCAAGATTAAATGGCTTAGATACTTTATCATTGATGAAACTTGATGTGTTAGATGGTTTTGAAAGTGTTAAAATTTGTAAAGCTTATGAGTATAAGGGGCAAGAAATAGACTATGTGCCTTGTGATTTAGAAAATGCTAAACCTATTTATGAAGTAATGGAAGGTTGGGATAAAGTTGCAGGGATTAGGGATTATGATTTGTTACCTGAAAATGCTAAAAAATACATTAAGCGTTTGGAAGAATTAAGTGGTGTTAAAGTAGGTTATATCTCTACAAGCCCTGAAAGAGAAGATACTATCATTTTATGAAAAGCAAATATTCTTCTGTGATTAAGCTTAGAAAACAACAGCTTGATAAAGCAGAAGCAAATTTAACCAAAACAAGACAAAAGCTTTTGCAGTGTGAAGAAGAGCTTAAAGAAGCCTCAAAAACTTGCGAAAGTTTAACTTTAGCCGATAAGGGCTCGATAGCTTTGTTAAGATCGTCTTTAAAATTACAAGAAATTGCAAGAGAAGGCAAGCAAAGGGTTAAACAAAAATTGGATTTAACCAAAAAAGAATTAGCGCATCATCAGCATTTATATAAAAAAGCTCATTTGGAATTTGAAAAAATCAAAGTTTTAGAAAATGAAGAATTAAAAAAGATTCAAAAAGCCTTACAAAAAGAAGAAGAAAAATTTATAGATGAACTTGCTATAACAAGGCATTTTATTAAGGATAAATAATGAAAAAAATAATATTTTTATTAATTTTTTTAAATTTTGTAAATGCGCAACAAAATTGTGAGCAATATTTTGAAGCAAGAAAAGAACAAATGCAAGAACAAATTAGAGAATATGACGAGGCAAGACAAAGTTTAGAGGCTTATAGAGCTTCTTTTGAAGCTTTACAAAAAGAAAAAATGCAAGCTTTGGTACAAAAAGAAGCTGATATTAATGCAAGTTTAGAACAAATCAAAAGCTTAAAAGAACAAAATGAACGTATATTGAAAGCAACTAGAGAAAATCTCCAAGCGATTAATGATAAAACTATGGGGCGTATTACAGAAATCTATGCAAAAATGAAAGATGTGGCTGTTGCAGGTATATTAAGTGAAATGGAACCTGATGAAGCTTCAAAAATTCTACTTTCGCTTGATCCTAGAAAAATTTCATCCATTATGGCAAAAATGGAACCTAAGAAAGCTTCAGATTTAACATTACTTTTAAAAAATTTAGATCAAAATGCAAGTTCGCAGTAAGTTTTAAGCAGTTTTTACCTTTTTTTTAGTATTATTTCAATAAAAATAAAAAGGTGAATAAATGCGTATCAAACCAGCTCACATACCTTATATAGCAAATAAAATAATACTTGATTTAATGCATTCTTCTTTTGTTAAAATTAAAGATGATAGTCAAAAACTTTTAAAAATAGCAAAAGAGATTATAGAAATAGATGTTTTAAACGAGCGTAAGCTTGATGAAAAAGCAAAAGAGCTTTTAGAAAGCCAGGAAGATGAAATCGAGTTTATGCAAATAGATAGAAAAAGTATGTTTTGGATGATTAAGAAAAAATTAGCAAATGAGTTTAAATTTATGCTTGATAGTGAAGATAGATACAATAACCTTTCTCATAAAATTTTAGAAAATTTAGTAGAAGAGGATTTGATAAACTATAATGTATCAGAAAATCGTGTGAAAAATCTCATTTTCTCAAGTATTATGTCTTATTTAAAAGAGTATGAAAATTTAGAAGATTTGGTTTATGAAAAAATTTCAAATTATAAAAGAAAGCTTATCCCAGGTTCTGAAGAATATGAATTGGTGTTTGAAAAGCTTTACCAAGAAGAGCTTAGAAAAAAGGGACTTTTATGAAAGCATATATTTATATAGAAAATGATGTTTTTTTAAGTGCAAAGGCTTTTGGAGAAAGTGGAACTTTTTTTGGTGAGCTTGTTTTTAATACTTCTTTAACGGGCTATCAAGAGATTATTTCTGATCCTTCATATGCGGGTCAATTTGTGGTTTTTTCAATGCCAGAAATTGGTATAGTTGGCGTTAATGATGAAGATAATGAAAGCAAAGAAGTTTTTGCTAGCGGTATGATTATAAGGGAATTAAATGAAGATTATTCTAATTTTAGAGCCAATGATTCTTTGAGTGCTTATTTGAAAAACCATGGCAAAATAGGACTTTGCGAAATTGATACAAGATTTTTGGTTAAAATGATTAGAGATCAAGGAAATTTAAGAGCTATAATATCTACTGAAATTAAAGACAAAGAAGAGCTTAAGAAAATGCTTCTTTCTAGTGCTAAAATCGATGAGGTAAATTATGTAGCACAAGTTAGTACTAAAAGCTCTTATAAGCATAGTAAAGGTGCTTGGAATCATAGCAACAAAACTTATGAGAATGTAAAAGCAAATGGTAAAAAAGTAGCTGTGATTGATTATGGTGTAAAAGAAAATATTTTAAATGAACTTGTGAGTGTAGGACTTGAAGTAGAGGTTTTTCCTTATAATACCAAGGCAAAAGATTTGATTGATTTATACCAAAAAGGTGCAATTCATGGGGTATTTTTATCCAATGGACCAGGTGAGCCAAAAATTTTAAAAGATGAAATTGCAGAGATTAAAAAATTAGCAGAAGCAAAAATTCCTATGCTAGGTATTTGTTTAGGGCACCAACTTTTAAGTAATGCATTTGGTTATGAAACTTATAAGATGAAATTTGGTCAACATGGAGCAAATCATCCAGTAATTAATCTTATAAATAATACAGTAGAAATTACAGCGCAAAATCACAACTATAATGTTCCTGAAGAAATAGCAGAGGTTGCAACAATTACTCATAGAAATTTATTTGGTGATAATGTAGAGGGTGTAAAATACAAAAATTATCCTATCATTTCAGTGCAACATCACCCAGAAAGTTCCTCAGGACCACATGAGAGCAAATACATCTTTAAAGAATTTTTAGAGCTTTTGTGAATTTAGATTTTATTGCTTTAGCGAGTATAGCTTTTCTTTCTAGCTTTGGGCATTGTTATGGAATGTGCGGAGGTTTTATTTTAGCTTATACTCAGCTTTCAAAGCAGATCAAACTCCCTTTTTCTCTTTTGATTTTCTCTTATCATTTATCTAGAATTTTTGCCTATGTTTGTTTGGGCGTATTTTTTGGATTTTTTGGAAATTTATTTTCTTTTAGCGAATTTGCAAAAGGTATAATGCTTTTTACTATCGGGATTTTTATGGTGGTTTTAGCTTTTGCTTTAATTTTTAAAGGAAAATTGTTAGCTTTTTTTGAAAGCTCTTTAATTTTTGACTGTGTCATTAAAAAAAACATTTCAAGATTAATTCAAAATAAGTCTTTAAAAAGTACTATTTTTTTAGGCTTTTTAAATGGTTTTGTACCTTGTGGCTTGGTGTATTTTTATATAGCTTTTGGAATGAGTGTACAAAATGTATACTTATCAGCGTTAATTATGCTTGTTTTTGGACTTTCAACACTGCCTGCTTTGGTATTTTTTGCTTATTTTTCTAAAACACTGAGTGAAAAATTTCAAAAAACAGCTAGTTTGATTTCTTATATTTTAATATTTTTTTATGGCTTGTATTTTTCTTATATAGGTTTTTCTTTAACTCGATAAAATTTATTATTTACTTATAATTCTTAATAGATGATTAATCATTATGATTTTAAGCTAAAAAAGATGATAATTATCATATAATATAGTGATTGCATATTGCAGAAAAAAACTTAAGGAGAGGAAATGCACCCAGGAAATGCATTAAACTATGACTATACGGTTGCTAAATATTTTATGTTTGCTACCTTATTGTTTGGTGTTATTGGTATGGCTATTGGAACGCTTATTGCCTTTCAAATGGCTTATCCGGATTTAAACTATTTAGCTGGTGAATATGGCACTTTTTCAAGACTTAGACCATTGCACACTTCAGGTGTAATTTTTGGTTTTATGCTCTCAGGAATTTGGGCTACTTGGTATTATATTGGTCAGCGTGTACTAAAAGTTAGTATGGCAGAATCAAGCTTTTTAATGTTTGTTGGCAAACTACATTTTTGGCTTTATATGATCACTATGATTATAGCTGTTATTACTTTGTTTGCAGGTATTAGTACTTCAAAAGAATACGCAGAGCTTGAATGGCCACTTGATATATTGGTAGTTTTAGTTTGGGTTTTATGGGGTGTAAGTATTTTTGGGCTTATTGGAATTCGCCGTGAAAAAACTTTATACGTTTCACTTTGGTATTATATAGCTACCTTCTTAGGTATAGCAATGCTTTATCTATTTAATAATATGGCAGTTCCAACTTATTTTGTAAGTGGAATGGGCGATTGGTGGCATAGTGTTTCTATGTATGCAGGAACTAATGATGCGTTAGTCCAATGGTGGTATGGACACAATGCTGTTGCATTTGTATTTACTGTTGGTATTATTGCTCAAATTTATTATTTCTTACCAAAAGAAAGTGGTCAGCCAATTTTCTCATATAAGTTATCTTTATTTGCGTTTTGGGGCTTAATGTTTGTTTATCTATGGGCAGGTGGACACCACTTGATTTATTCTACTGTGCCTGATTGGATGCAAACTATGGGTTCAGTTTTTTCAATTGTACTTATTTTACCTTCTTGGGGTTCAGCAATTAATATCTTGCTTACTATGAAAGGTGAGTGGAGTCAATTAAGAGAAAGTCCGTTGATTAAATTTATGATTTTAGCTTCAACTTTCTATATGTTCTCAACTTTAGAAGGTCCTATTCTTTCTATTAAATCAGTTAATGCATTAGCACACTTTACAGATTGGATTCCAGGACATGTTCATGATGGTACTTTAGGTTGGGTTGGCTTTATGACTATGGCTGCACTTTATCACATGGTGCCTAGAATGTTTAAAAGAGAACTATATAGCAAATCATTAATGGAAGCTCAATTTTGGATTCAAACTACAGGTATAGTATTGTACTTTAGTTCTATGTGGATAGCAGGTATTACTCAAGGTATGATGTGGAGAGCTACTGATGAGTATGGTAACTTACTTTATACTTTCATTGATACTGTTGAAGCTATTGTTCCTTATTATTGGATTAGAGCTGTGGGTGGCTTGTTATACTTAGCAGGATTTTTCATGTTTGTTTATAATATTTATAAATCAATTTCAGTGGGTAGAGTGCTTGATAAAGAGCCAAAAAGTGCTTCACCTATGGCAGCATAAGGAGGAAAAATATGTTTAGTTGGTTAGAAAAAAATCCATTCTTTTTTGCTGTGGCAGTATTTATAGTGATTGCATATGCAGGTATTGTAGAAGTTTTACCTGATTTTGCTCAGAATGCAAGACCAATTGAAGGTAAAAAGCCTTATACAGTTTTACAACTTGCAGGACGTCATGCTTATATTAAAGAAAGTTGTAATGCATGTCATTCACAACTTATTCGTCCTTTTAAATCAGAAACAGATCGTTATGGCATGTATTCAGTTAGTGGCGAATATGCTTATGATAGACCATTTTTATGGGGCTCAAAAAGAACAGGACCTGATTTATTGCGTATAGGTAATTTTAGAACAACAGATTGGCATGAAAATCACATGTGGGATCCAGTTTCAGTTGTCCCTGGTTCTATTATGCCAGCTTATAAACATATGTTTAGCAATAATGCAAATATAGAAACAGCTTATGCAGAAGCACTAACTGTAAAAAAAGTTTTCAATGTGCCTTATGATACTGAAAATGGTACAAAACTAGGTACTTGGGAAGAGGCTCAAGCAGAAGTTAAAGCAGAAGCTCAAACTATAGTAGATCAAATGAAAAACCAAGATGTTAAAGATGCGTTTGCTAGGGGTGAAATTAGAGAGATTGTAGCTTTGATTGCGTATCTTAACAGCTTAAAATAGGAAAAACTATGGATTTAGAACTAATAAGAGAGCTACAAGCTTATGGTTTTTTTGCTCTTGTAGTATTTTTAGTGGTAGTTTTGTATTCTTATTGGTTTCATTTGTATAGATCTGAAAAAACAGGTAGAAGAAACTATGAAAAATACGCTGATTTGGCATTGCATGATGAAATCAGCGATCGTGTTTTAGAGCAAAATAAAAGGAGTGCTTAATGCAATGGTTGAATTTACAAGATAATGTTAATTTATTATCTTTTATCGGAGCAATTCTTATCATACTAATTACGCTTGTTGTGGTAGGAAAATTGTTTAAAAGTATGAAAGAAGAAAAGAGCCAAGGTGAACTAAGCGAGCATAGTTGGGATGGTATAGGTGAGTTTAAAAATCCTATACCACTTGGTTGGGCTGTAGTGTTTTTCTTAGCTATAGTATGGTGTATATGGTATTTTCTTTGGGGATATCCTTTAAATAGTTATTCTCAAATTGGTGAGTATAATAAAGAAGTACAAGCACATAATGAAAAATTTGCACAAAAATTTGCAAATTTAAGTGCACAAGATAAACAAGAAATGGGTAAGAATATTTTCTTGGTTCAATGTTCTTCTTGTCATGGTATTACAGGTGATGGTATTAATGGAAAAGCACAAAATCTAAACATTTGGGGTTCAGAAGAAGGACTTATAGAGGTAATTACTAAAGGTTCTAAGGGTATGAATTATCCTATGGGTGAAATGTTAAGTGCAGCTGATAATGGCATAGATGAGGCTGATATCCCTGCAATTGCTGCCTATGTTGCTTCTGAAATTTCAGCAATTAAAAAAACTGAAAATCCTCAACTTGTAGCAAAAGGAAAAGAACTTTTTGCAACTTGTACGGTGTGTCATGGTGAAGGTGGAAAAGGAACGATTGATGGACAATTGGTTGCTCCAGATCTTACAAAATATGGTAGTGCTGAGTTTGTAGTAGATGTTTTAAATCGTGGTAAAGCAGGTAGCATAGGTGTGATGCCTCATTTTAATAATGGTTTATTAAATGAGCTTCAAAAAGAAGCAGTTAGCGAATATGCAATTTCTCTTTCAAGGGGTGAATAATGGAAAATTCAAATAGATGTGTATTTTCACTTTCGGGTGTTAGTGGAATGTTAATAGCAACTGTTTTATTGCTATCGATTCTAGCTGGACTTACTGTTTGGGGTCTTAAAACACAGCAAGATGTTATGCAAAAACCTTATAAAATAGAAAATGCAGAGCAAATTAAAATGTTTGACTCTAAAAGAGAAGAACATATCATCATAAAGGAATGATTATGGCAAAAGTTCTTGAATACTTAATCATAGCTGGCTTAGTTGTAGCAGCAGGAGTTACTGCTTGGTCAGTTTTAACTGTAAATCACCTTTTTATAGGATGAAAAATATATTTAAAGGCGGTTTTTTAACCGCCGCTTTTATTTGCTTTGCTAATTTCTTACATGCTGAAATACTATTAAATGACAATATCTTAAATACTGCAATAGAACAAAATATTACTTCAAGCTCTAAGCAAATTCGTGAGTTAACTGGAGTAAATATCGCTTTGGCATTAAGTGATAAAAAAGATTTTGAAAGTTTAAAGAGCTATGAAGCTAATTTAAGTAAACCATATATTTTACTTGTATTTTCTAAAGCTTCACATAAGGTGGATATACTTGCAAGTGATGATGCTTTAGCTTTTTTTGATAAAGAAGGTGTTTTGAGTCCTTACCCTGAAAAAGGAACGATTTTGCCTATACTTGCAAATCCTAAACAAAAAGACATTTATAATGCTGCTATTTTAAATGGTTATGCAGATATTGCTGATCAAGTGGCAAATCATTTTAATATAAAACCTTTTTATGGAAATTCAAATCGTGATACTTTAAATATCATGAGAATTTTAATTTATGGTTTTTTATGTGTCGCAATTTTGATGCTAGTTCAAAGAAAAATCAAAAGGAGAAGATAAATGCAAAATCAGAAAACATTTTGGCCTTATGGTATTTTGATTTCTTTAGGGCTTATTGTTATAGCTTGTATTGTAACGATTTTTATTGCAAGCAAAGCACCTGTATATGAAGATAATTTTTATTTTGATTCTTATCAAAATGTAGAGTTAAATTATAATGAAATTCAAAACAGACAAAAGACTTTTGATGAAAATTTTAAATTAAGCATTAAAGATAAAGAAAGCTTTATACATAAGAAAAATCAAGTTTATTATATTAATGAAGGGCAAAATGAACTTAGGATTGCGATTGAAAATTTAAAAGATTATGACTTAAATAAACTTCAAATTCAAACCTTGCTTTCGCGTCCACATACAAATGTAAATGATGAGAATTTACAAGCAAGATTAGAAGGAAGTGATTTGGTGTTTGATTTTAATATCAAAGAAAAAGGCGTATGGCAAATACTTTTAAAAATCACTCAAGATGAAAATAGCGTAGGATTTTTTAAATTCTTTTTACAGACTAAATAATGAAGCTTTTTGTTTTTAGCTCACTAAGAGCTTTAAGAAAATATTATGAGAAAAAACTACAAATAGACACTTTAGTAGATCCGGCTATGAGTATAGCTGAATTTATGCAAAAATTAGTTTTTTCTCCACATTTTCAAGCAACTCATTATGAGTGTTTGCTTTTGATGAAAAAGGCTTGTGAACAAACTAAAAATTTAGAACAAAGTTTGAAAATACCGAGTAATTTTTTTGCATTTTTAAAAAACAATGCTTATTTATTTAGTTTTTTTAAAGAACTTAGCTTGGAGAAAAAGGATATTAGTGCTTTAAAAAATTATGACGCTTATGCTCAGTATGATGAACATTTACAAATTTTAGAAGAGCTTTTTAAAAATTATCTTACCCTATTACATGAACAAAATTTATATGATGATATTTCTTTAGCGTTAGATTATGAAATTAATAATGATTTTTTAAAAAATTATGATGAGATTATTTTTGATTTTCAAGGTTTTTTGAATGCTTTTGAAGTAGAGCTTTTGTTAAAAGTTAAGGAAATACTTCCTCTTAAAGTGCAATTTAATTGTACTAAATTTAATAAAGATTTTTTAAGTTCTCTTAGCTTTTTACAAGGGCTTTCTCTTAAGGAAAATCATGCGTATTTATATGATGTAAACCAAGCGCAAATATTACAAGAGTGTCCTTTTGTACAAGAAAATAAAATCACTTATAAAAGTTTTAATTTACGGTCTTTGCAAGCTGCTTTTGTTTTTGAAAAAATTAACAGCTTTTTAAAAGCTGGTATTAGTGCAAAAGATATTGTAGTGATTACCCCTGATGAGAACTTTGTAGATATTTTAAGACTTTATGATAAAAACAATGTATTAAACTATGCTAATGGGGAAAGTATCAAACATACGCTTTTTTATCATAGATTAAAGACTTTATATGAAAGTGCTAAAGATGATGAGTTTGAGTATGAGCTTAGTGAAGATTTTTTTGATAGGCAAAAGCTAAACAAGCACCTATGTAATTTGCATTTTTATCCTTCTGGTGTTGATTTTATAGAGTTTAGAAAGCTTTTTGATGAAGATATCTCTTTTGATTTTTTTGAAAACTTCATCCATAATTTACTAGAAGATATTAACAATCAAGAATTGCAAGATTATATCTATCAAGAGCTTGCTTTTATCAAAGAACTTATAAAAACACATACTTTAAGTTTTAAGCAAATTTTAGAGTTATTTTTCATGCAAATTGACAGTAAAAAACTAAGTAGTGTTGGCGGTGGTGAAGTTACTGTAATGGGTCTTTTAGAAAGTAGGGGGCTCAGCTTTGATGGGGTGGTTATAGTTGATTTTAATGATGAGTTTATCCCTAAAAGAGTTTCAAGTGAGTTATTTTTAAATAATGAAATTCGAAAAAAAGCAGGACTTATTACTCATGCTCAAAGAGAAAATTTACAAAGACATTATTATTACACTTTAATAGCCAAGGCAAAATTAGTAGGAATTTCTTATGTAGAAAATGAAGAAAAAATCAAGTCAAGATTTTTAAGTGAGCTTGATTTTTCACTCATAGAAGATAAAAGATACAGTGACAATGCCTATATCAAATACTTTCAAACACACAAGTGTGATTTTAACCTTGAGCCAATTGCACATATAATGGCTAAGCATGATTATTTTAGTAAAGAGCTTACTTTTACGAGATTTCACCTTTTGATAAATTATGGCTTAGATTATTATTATAAATATGTCTTAGGACTAAAAGAACCAAAAGAATTAGAAGATACTCTTAGAGCGAATGAGCTAGGAAGTTTTATTCATAAAGCTTTGGAAAAATACTATAAACAAAACAAAAAAGCAAAATATTTTGACTATGAAAAATTTATGGATATTGTAAAAAATTTGAAAGATTACAAAATCGATGCTTTAAATTTAGCTTTAATACAAGCAATGTTTAAAGAATTTCAAGTGCTTGAAAATGAGCATTTTAAACAAGGTTTTATGGTAAGAGATTGTGAATTTTCACAAAAAAAAGATTTTATCGCTCAAAATGGAGTTAAAATTACTATTTTTGGTCGTTTAGATAGATTAGATGAAAATGAAAATGAAAAATTAGTCATAGATTATAAAACTGGGAAAATAGATGAAAAAACTTACCAGCTTGCTTTTTATAAGTTTTTATTAGAGGGTGTATACCCTTTAGAAAATATAAATGCTTGTTTTTATGATTTAAAAAATATGAAAATCGTTTATGAAAATACTGAAAGTGAAAAGGTGCAAGAGCTTAAAGACATGCTTAATGAGCTTGCAAAAGATCCTTTAGAAAAAGAATTTACTAATCAAAGAAATGATAATACCTATAGTCCTTATACCATGCTTTATAAAAAGGAGTTTAAGCTTTGAGTTGTAATTTTGAGCCTTTTTTGGCCTTAGAAGCTAGTGCAGGAAGTGGAAAAACCTTTGCATTAAGCGTGCGTTTTGTAGCCTTGGTGTTAATGGGAGCTAAGATTAATGAAATTTTAGCTCTTACTTTTACCAATAAAACCACAAGTGAGATGAAAGAAAGGATTTTTAAAACCTTTTTAGAATTTGATGTGCTTGAAAATGGAGAAAATAAAGCAGAATGCAATGAGCTTATGAGAATGCTAGGCAAAAGCAAAGAAGAGCTTGTAGATTTAAGACAAAAGCGTAAAAACGAATTTTTAAGATCTAAACTCAATATCTATACCTTTGATAGTTTTTTTTCGCAAATCATTCGTTCTTTTGCTTTAAATTTAGGTTTTATGAGTGATTTTGAGATCATAGAAAGTCAAGATAGTTATAAAAATTTCATTGCTAAATTAAACGAAGAAGAGCTAAAAAGTCTAGCGTATTACATTATCCAAACAAAAAGCAAAAGTGATTTTTTAAAAAACCTTGAAAATTTATATACCAAACATTGTGATGTTAAGCCAAATCCAAAAGCTTACTTTCCAAGCAAGGCTGCTTTAGAAAAAAATATTGATGAGTTTATAGCTTATGCAAAAAATTTAAGCGCAAATAAAAATTATCTTTCAAATTTTAATTTTGAAAGAATGGAAGATTTTTTCGCTAAGCCTATTATTAGTAATTTAAAAAAAGATTATTTTACCAAAGTCATTGATAATGAATTTTTACAAAAAAGAGCAGAACTTATACAAAATGCAAAAGAATATTTTAATCAAATGGAAAATTACCGCATAAGTATGCTTGCAAAGCTTTTGGCGCATTTTAAAGAAGCAAGAAATGAAAATAATACCAAGCAAAACGCATTAACTTTTTCAGATATAGCCTTAAAAACTTATGAATTAATTAGTGATGAGGCTAATAAAGATTTGATTTATTTTAGACTTGATGGTTATATTTCTCATTTATTAATCGATGAATTTCAAGATACTAATGTCTTGCAGTATCAAATTTTAAAGCCTATTATCGCTGAGCTTGTTTCAGGTGAGGGTGTGAAAAAAAACAGAAGTTTTTTTTATGTAGGCGATAAAAAGCAGAGTATATATGGTTTTAGAGGGGGTAAAAAAGAACTTTTTGATAAGCTTTTAAAAGACTTTCCACAAATTAAGCTAGAGCATTTGGATACTAATTATCGTAGTAAAAAGATCATTGTTGATTATGTCAATGACACCTTTAAAGATAAATTTTTTGATAGCTTTTTAAATTCTAGCTTTACTTTGCAAAAAAGCGTTAAAGAAGGCGGGTATGTAGAAATTTTGCAAAATCACATCCCTAGTAAAGATAGTTCTGTTTATGAGGCAAGTGCTAAAGAAGCTTTAAAAATCATCCATAGACTTTTAGAAAAAGGCATTAAGCTTGATGATATTTGCATTTTAGTATGGGTCAATAAAGACGCCACTTTGATTCAAGAATTTCTTGAAGAAAATGGCGTTAAAGCTTATACGCAAAGCAATGTTCCTTTGTTAGATTGTATTAGCGTAAGAGTGCTTTTTGAGTATACAAAGGCTTGTGTGCTTAAAGATGAGTTTGGTTTGTATTTTGTAAATGATATTTTAAAAAAAGAACTTAGTTATCTTGAGCTTGATATAAACCGCAGTGTAGGTGAAATTTTAAAATACTTGATTGATTATTTAAAGCTTGATCTAAGCGATGTTAATCTTATCGCCTATTTAGAGCATGCAAGTACTTTTGATAATTTTTTTGATTTTTTATTTAGTCCTTGTAAATTAAGTTCTTTACAAGCACAAAATGATGGAGTTAGCATTATGACCGTGCATAAGTCTAAGGGGCTTGAATTTGAAAATTTAATCGTGCTTGATAGACTTAGTAAAAAAGCTCCAGACACTGATACTTTAATGTTTGAGTATGATTTAGAGCAGGGCTGGGAAATAAAATACAGACATAGTGCTAGAGAATACCTTGAAGATGATAGCTATAATGCCTTTTTAGACAAAAGAAAAAAACTCCAAACAGAAGATGAGATAAATTGTTTATATGTAGCACTTACTAGAGCTAAAAATTCTCTTTTTGTTATAAAAAATGATGAAAATTATAAGGGTTTTAAAGGATATTTTAAAGATTATGAAGAAAAGCAAATAGGCATTTTAGAAGAACAACTTTCAAAAACAAATGAGCCTTTGGAAAAATTAGAGCAAATAGAAAGCTTTGAAGAATTTCAAAAGGTAAATTTACAAGAAGTTAAAGTTAAAAACTATTTTACAAGCGAGCAAATACATTTTGGCTTGGCTTTGCATGAGTTTTTGCAATATTTTAACTTTAACACTAAAAGTAATTTTGAATTTTGCAAGCAAATGGTGTATAAAAAATATCGTTTTTACTTAGATGATGAAGCTTTTGATGAGCTTTTTAAAAGACTTACTATGCTTTTAAAAGATGAGAAATTTAACGCACTTTTAGTGGGTAAAAAGTTACTTAAAGAGCAAATCATCACTTATAAAGGCGAGCAAAAACAGCTTGATATGCTTGCATTTGATGATAATGAAGCTATCATTATAGACTATAAAACAGGTTTAAATTTAAACGAGCATAAAAAGCAAGTTTTACTTTACAAAGAAGCCATAGAAAAAATCTTAACTAAGACTTCCACTAAGGCTTTTTTGGTGTATGTTTTAAAAGATAAAGTGGAGATAGTGGAGGTTTAATAATAATCCATATCATCAAATATAGGTTCTATTACAATCTCATCATTTTCATTCATAAAACCATAATTATTTCCCATTCTAATTATTATCAAACCTTCCTTAAAATTGCCTAGCTTAATAATTTCAGGGTTCATTATTTATCCTTTCAACAAATCTATAAAGTTATTTAATCATTAGATATGATATTACCTTTTTTGTCAATATATACCCATTTTCCGTTTAGTAAAACTTCTGCTAAACCTTCACTAAAACCCCATGCATCATCAAATTTAGGTTTTATATTAACTTTACCATTTTTATCTATAAAACCATATTTTTTATTTGATAGGATCATTGCTAATCCTTTGTCAAAATCCCATACATAGTCAAATTGAGGTTCTATTGCAATTTTTCCACTTATGTCAATAAAACCCCATTTTATCATTTAGCAGAACTTTTGCTAATCCTTCTTTAAAAATCCAAGGCTTATCAAATACATTTTCAACTAAAATTTTATTATTTTCATCGACTAAATTCCATTGATTATTATCTTTGATAGCTCTTAGATTCTTATGTTTGTGTATATAAGCACTTATGCAAGCCTTCTTATTTCCTTTGTCGCATTTTTCTTTGTAGATAGCTTGGAGTATTTTACAACTTGCTTCATCGCTGTGGCATTTACTTTCAAGTTCGCTTATGTAAATTCGGCTATATTTTCCACCGTAAAAATACTGATACACACTAGTTAAAGCTATCAAAATCAAAATCATCGCACTAGCTATGATTTTACTTTTGTGTTTTGTGATAAATTCTTTTCTTTGTTTGAGTTTCTTTTCTCTTTCTTCTTGGGCTGTTTTTATCTCTTCTTCGATTTTTCTTTTTCTTTCTTCTTCTAATCTTTTTAATTCTTCTTGTCTTTGTCTTTCTTTTTCTAGTTTTTCTTTTGCTTGTGGATCGTATAGTTCATTACTTCCACATTCTTTACAAAATTTAGCTACATCTAAATTTTTTATATTGCAATGTTTGCAAATAAGCATCATTCACCCCTTGCTTGTTTTATGATTTCATAGGCTAGATTGATCTTTTTCATCATCTCTTGGGCTATCTTTAAAAGTTCAGGTGGAAGCTCTTTAGAATGAAGATTATCATAGTGGTATTCTTTAGCTAGCTTTCTATAATTTTTCTTAACACTTTCAAAATCATCATTTGGATGAGAATTTAAAATTTCATAGGCTTGTTCTAGGGTGATTTTTATTTCATCTTGGTGTTTTTCTTGTTTTTGCTGAGTGTTTTCATGTGTGAAATTATAAATTTACTCATATCTTATTTTTATTTCCCTAAAGCTTATGAGGTTTAATCCAAGTCCTATGATGATATTTTCCATTAAGGTGTTTTCATTTGCACTCATTTGTTTATCATAATATATTAGATCAAGCAATAAACATATAAGAAAATCTGCTTCTTTCTTGCTTATGCGTATGTTAGAGCAAAGCTCACTAATGCTTCTATCTTGACTTTTCTCATACTCAAAAATACTTGCATAAGTATTTCTAAAGCCACTATACTCTTTAGTATAAAACATTTCTATCTTATCAAGTAAAGAAGATATAAATTTAGATAAATCTTGAGTAATGATTTTATTATCTACTTTGGCAACTTTTGCTAAAAAAGCAACCATGATAGCAGGATTTTTACTATAAATATAATCAAATTTTTGTCTTGCAACATGGTATAATTCTTTTCCGCAAAATATACAAAATTTAGCGTCTTTATCAGGATTAAATTCTGAGCAATGCTTACAAATTCTATATTCTTGAGTTTTAAATTTTAAAGAAAACAAAATAAAACCTTATTTTTAATATAATAAAAAGTTATTTTATAAAGAACTTACTTAAAATGTGCTATTTTACTTTTATCTTCAAAAATTAATCAAAATATTTAAGCTTTAAATATTCTTAAATTAAGTATTAATTAAGCTAAAATAATTATAATCTCATTTTTAAAAAAAATTTTTGGCAAAGGTAAGATGATGACAAAGATAACAAAGCCAAACGAAGTAAAACGCGAATGGATCGTTTTAGACGCTGAAGGAAAGCGTTTTGGTCGTCTTTTAACAGAAGTAGCGACTATTTTAAGAGGTAAAAATAAACCTTGCTATACTCCAAATGTTGATTGTGGAGATTATGTAATCATTATCAATGCTTCTAAAGCAGTTTTCACAGGTGCAAATAAAGCAGAAGATAAACTATACCACAGACATTCAGGGTATTTTGGAAGTGTAAAAAGTGAAAAATTTGGTGATTTATTAGAAAAAAATCCAGTTAAATTATATAAATTAGCAGTTCGTGGTATGCTACCTAAAACAAACCTAGGTAGAGCTATGCTAAAAAAATTAAAAATTTATGCAGGTAGCGAACATCCTCATACTGCTCAAATTGCTAATAAAGGAAAATAATCATGGCAACAACATACGCAACAGGTAAAAGAAAAACCGCTGTAGCTAAAGTTTGGGTAAAAGCTGGTAGTGGTAAAATCATCGTTAATGGTATGGATTTAAACACTTGGCTTGGCGGACATGAAGCTATAAAATTAAAAGTAGTTCAGCCTTTATTAGTAACTAAGCAAGAAACTTCTATGGATATTAAAGCAACAACTTTAGGCGGTGGATACAGCGCTCAAGCTGAAGCTTTAAGACATGGTATTTCAAGAGCTTTAGCTGCTATGGATGCAGATTTTAGAGCATTATTAAAACCAAAAGGACTTCTTACTAGAGATAGTAGAACTGTTGAGCGTAAAAAATACGGTCGCAGAAAAGCAAGAAGAAGCCCACAATTCTCTAAACGTTAATCTTTTTTGGATCCATTTTTGGATCCATTTTTTCTTTCATTTTTAAAAAATCATATTTTTTCATATATTTTAGTTTTGTTTAAAATTATAGGATTTTTTATTTATAATAAACTTTTATAATTTCAAAGTCCGATCAGGGAAACCTCCTTTTTGTAGTAAATTTAAGCCCCTTACCCAAAAGGGGCTTATTTTATTTTAATCTTCATTTTATATAATACACCATTTATTTTCATTTTTAAGGATAGACGATGAAAAAAATCATAGGATTAGTTAGTTTAGTTAGTGCTTTGTTTGCTTTTGATACTAGCAAAATAGAAATCACTCCAACCTTTAACTACACAACTCCAGAAGGAAATTTAGATCTTAAAAATTATGGTGGAGTGGGATTGAGATTTGGTTATCATTATGATGATTTATGGCTAGATCAGGCTGAACTTGGCTTAGAGTATTATGACAATGCAAAATATAATAATCCAAACGATAATACACATACAGATACTAGTGTTTCAAGATTTTATGTAAATGCTATTAAGGGAATTGATCTGGCTAATCATGTATATTTATATGGTTTGTTGGGAACAGGTTATGAGTATTTGAGTCATGGAGCTTATGAAAATAAAAGTGGTATGTTTGCTCAATATGGTGCAGGTTTTAAATTTGCACTTGGCGAAGACTTAGCTTTAAGACTTGAAGCAAGAGATCAAATTAAATTCAATAATGGTGAGCATAATTTGATTTCTAGTGTTGGCTTGAGTTTTTATTTTGGCAATAAAGCTCCAAAAACTCCTCAAACTGCAACTAAACAAATCGAAGAAAAACCGCAATCAAAACAAATAGATAAATCATGTCCAGAACCAAGAAAAGGTGCTTTGCTTGATCATATAGGTTGTGAAAAGACAATAGCACTTGAAGGGCATTTTGGTTTTGATAAAATCACTATAAACCCTGAGTTTGCACAAAAAATCCAAGAAGTAGGTAAGGTTTTAGAAGAAAACCCACAATATTATACTATTTTAGAAGGTCACACAGATAGTACAGGAACTAAAGCTTATAATCAAAAATTATCATTAGAGCGTGCAAAGGCAGTTGCGAAAGAACTTGAAAAATCAGGTGTTGCTAAAGAAAAAATTGCAACTAAAGGCTATGGTTTTGATAAGCCAAAAGTAAGCAATGATACTAAAGAAGGCCGTGCGCAAAATAGACGCGTGGAAGCAAAATTTTTCATTAAAGAATAAACTTTGTTAAAAAAGACAATTTTGTTTGACTTAGATGGCACTTTGATAGACTCTACAAGTGCCATTTTAGATGGTTTTGATGCTGCTTTTAAAGCTTTTGGCGAGCCTTTAAGAGATCATGAGGCCATTAAAGCTTTAATAGGCTTTCCTTTAGATGTAGCTTTTGAAAAACTTGGAGTGCCAAAAGAAAAAACAAGTGAGTATATTAATGCTTATAGAAGCGTATATCAAAAAATCTATATAGAGCAAACTTCTTTGCTCTCTTTGGCAAAAGAAAGTGTATATGAGGCTAGTTTGTTTGCTGATTTGGCTGTTGTAACGACTAAAAGTTCTAAATTTTCCAAACCTTTGCTAGATCATTTAGGGATAGGAAAATACTTTAAAGTCATTATAGGTAGAGATGATGTAACTCACCCAAAACCAAATGCCGAGCCTATTTTATTAGCTTTAGAAAAATTATCTAAAGGTAAAGAAAATACATTTATGATCGGAGATACTCATTTAGATATCCAAGCAGCTTGTAATGCTGGCGTTAAACCCATAGCAGTGAGTAGTGGTTATGAAAGCAAGGAAAGTTTAGCTAAATTTAAAATTCCACTTTTTAAAAATACTTATGAGGCAATAGAGTATATAAAAAATATCCGATAATTTCACACTCAAACTCCATACTTATAAATAATAAAAATTTTTTATCATTGTTTAAGACAATTCAAGATAAAGTAGCTATTGATTTTAAGTAATTATTTTAATTATAAGGATAATTAGATGAGTAAAATAATGAAAACAATGGATGGTAATGAAGCAGCAGCTTATGCAGCTTATGCATTTACAGAAGTTGCTGGAATTTATCCTATTACCCCAAGTTCACCAATGGCAGATTATACTGATATATGGGCTTCTCAAGGTAAAAAAAACCTTTTTGGAGTACCGGTTAAAGTTGTAGAGATGCAAAGTGAAGCAGGAGCGGCAGGGACGGTTCATGGTTCTTTGCAAGCTGGCGCTTTAACTACTACTTATACTGCCTCTCAAGGACTTTTGCTAAAAATACCAAATATGTATAAAATCGCAGGTCAGCTTTTACCTGGGGTTATTCATGTGGCAGCTAGAGCTTTGGCTTCTCAAGCACTATCTATCTTTGGCGATCATCAAGATGTTTATGCTGCAAGACAAACAGGCTTTGCTATGCTTTGCTCGCATTCCGTGCAAGAAAGTATGGATTTAGCAGGTGTTGCGCACCTAGCAGCTATTAAAGGTAGAGTGCCTTTTATGCATTTTTTTGATGGTTTTAGAACAAGCCATGAAATCCAAAAAATTGAAGTAATGGATTATGTGCATTTTGATCGTTTGCTTGACCGTGAAGCTTTGATGGAGTTTAGAAATTCCTGTCTAAATCCAGAAAATCCAAAAACAAGAGGTACAGCTCAAAATGATGATATTTATTTTCAAACAAGAGAGTTGGCAAATAAATATTATGAAGCTATTCCTGACATTGTTAATGAATATATGCAAGAAATTTCAAAAATTACAGGAAGAGAATACAAGCCTTTTGTGTATTATGGGGATAAAAATGCAACACGCATTGTAGTAGCAATGGGTTCAGTGACTGAAGCTTTAAAAGAAGTTGTAGATCATCTAAACAGTAAAGGCGAAAAAGTAGGGGTTTTAAAAGTTCATTTATATAGACCATTTAGTTTAAAATATTTATTTGATGTAATGCCTCAAAGTGTTGAAAAAATTGCCGTATTAGATAGAACTAAAGAGCCAGGTAGTTTAGGTGAGCCACTTTATTTAGATTTGAAAAGTGCATATTATGGAAAAGAAAAAGCACCTTTAATCGTTGGTGGTAGATATGGACTTTCTTCAAAAGATGTTGATCCTGCTCAACTTCTAGCGGTTTTTGAAAACCTAAATCAAGCAAATCCAAAAGATGGTTTTACCATAGGAATTAATGATGATGTGACCTTTACTTCATTGCCTGTGGGAGAAAAAATTTCTTTGGGTGATGAGAGTACTATAGAGTGCCTATTCTATGGACTTGGTGCTGATGGTACTGTAGGGGCGAATAAAAACTCTATTAAAATTATAGGGGATAAAACAGACTTTTATGCACAAGCTTATTTTGCTTATGATTCTAAAAAATCAGGTGGTTATACAAGAAGCCATTTAAGATTTTCTAAAAAACCTATCACTTCAACTTATCTAGTTTCTACACCGCATTTTGTAGCGTGTTCAGTGGCTGCTTATTTAGAAATTTATGATGTTTTAGCAGGCATTAGAAAAGGTGGGACTTTCCTTTTAAATAGTATTTGGAGTGCGCAAGAGACTATTAAGAAGATTCCAAATGCAGTAAAAAGGGTTTTAGCGCAAAAAGAAATTAATTTTTATATTATTAATGCTACAAAACTTGCTAGAGAAATAGGACTAGGTAGTAGAACAAATACAATTATGCAATCAGCGTTTTTCAAGCTTGCTAATATCATTCCTTTTGAAGATGCGCAAAAATATATGAAAGAATTAGCTTATAAATCATATAGTAAAAAAGGTGATGCTATAGTTGAGATGAATTACAAAGCTATTGATGTGGGTGCAGATGGACTTGTAAAAGTTGATATTGATCCTTCTTGGGCAAATTTAGCTGATGAAGTTAAAGAAGAAACTATAGCCTATAAAGGCACTGAGTTTGTTGAAAAAATCGCAAAACCTATGAATGCAGCTAAGGGAGATGATTTACCAGTTTCAGCATTTTTAGGTTATGAAGATGGTAGTTTTGAGCATGGTACTACTGAGTATGAAAAAAGAGGCGTTGGTGTTATGGTGCCAAGATGGATAGAAACTAATTGTATTCAGTGTAATCAATGTGCTTCAGTGTGTCCGCATGCGGTTATTAGACCTTTCTTGATTGATGAAGAAGAATTAAACAATGCTCCAGCAGGTGTAAAAGAACATAGTTTAAATGCAAAAGGCGTAAAAGAGCAAAAATTAAATTTCAAAATTCAAGTTTCGCCACTTGATTGTACAGGTTGTGAGCTTTGTGTGCATGAGTGTCCAACTAAAGAAAAATCTTTAGTAATGGTTCCACTAGGTGAAGAGCTTGATCATGGTGAGCAAGAAAATGCAGATTATTTATTCAAAAAAGTAAGCTATAAAGATAATATCTTAAATAGAGAAAATGCAAAAGGTATTCAATTTGCTCAACCTTTATTTGAATTCCATGGAGCATGCCCAGGGTGTGGAGAAACTCCTTATATCACTTTAATCACTAGATTGTTTGGTGAAAGAATGATTATTGCTAATGCGACAGGTTGTAGTTCTATTTATGGTGGTTCAGCTCCTTCAACTCCATATAGAAAAAGTAATAAAAATGGTCATGGACCAGCTTGGGGTAATTCTTTATTTGAAGATAATGCTGAATTTGGTCTTGGTATGAAAATAGCAACTGAAACAACAAGACATAAAATTGAGCAAATCATGAATGAAAGTATGCAAGAAGTTCCTAATGCGCTTTCTGCATTATATAAAGAATGGATTGCAAATAAAGAAGATTCTAAAGCTTCTTTAGAGCTAAGAGATAAGTTAGTGCCATTGCTAGAAGAAAATAAACAGATTAAAACTGTAAATGATATTTTAGAACTGAAAAGCTATTTAAGTAAAAAATCACATTGGATTTTTGGTGGTGATGGTTGGGCTTATGATATAGGTTATGGCGGGCTTGATCATGTTTTAGCAAGTGGTGAAAATGTAAATATTTTAGTGCTTGATACTGAAGTGTATTCTAATACTGGAGGTCAAAGCTCAAAATCTTCAAGAACAGGTTCAGTAGCTCAATTTGCTGCAGCAGGTAAGCCAGTGCAGAAAAAAGATCTAGGTCAAATTGCTATGACTTATGGTTATATTTTTGTAGCTCAAGTAAATTCTAATGCAAATTATGCGCAATTGTTAAAAGCAATAATAGCAGCAGAAGCTTATGATGGACCTTCTTTGATTATTGCTTATTCTCCTTGTATAGCTCATGGTATTAAAGGTGGGCTTGGAAATTCAGGAAATCAAGCAGAACTTGCCACAAAATGTGGATATTGGCCAACTTATATTTATGATCCACGTTTAGAAGCAGAAGGTAAAAATCCTTTAACAATTTCTTCTAAAGAGCCTGATTGGGATTTATATGAAAGCTTTTTAATGAATGAAGTGCGTTATAATTCTTTGAAAAAATCAAATCCTGAGCAAGCAAAAGAATTATTTGAAAAAAATAAAGCAGAAGCACAACGCCGTTATAGACAACTTAAACGTCTAGCAAGTGCTGATTTTAGTAATGAAAATTAAAATTTGCTTCGATTTTTACTTGTGAGTTTATGGGTGCTTAGTGTTTTTGGTGCTAAGTACCCATTTTTGAATCAAGATTGCAGTAATATTGATTTTTCTTTGATTCAAGATCCTTTTTTTTAAAAGACTACAAATATAAAATCTGATTTTTCTTTGCAAGCTATCATTTCTAATAAAGTTAAGATTAATGATAAATGGTATGCTTTAAATGATGATATTGAAGGTTTTAAGATTGTTGAGATTAAAAATTCTCAAGTTGTATTGATAAAGGAAGAAAAAATCATGGTTTTAAAATTGTATGAAAAAAATAATATTTTTATTTATTAGCATCTTAACTTTTACAAACGTTTTTGCTTCATAGTGTCATCAACGCTTTTTTGATATAAGTGTAGAAAATAAAACTTCTTTGATTGAAATTTTAAATGAACTTGGTAGAGAATGTGGTTTTAGTATTATAATAAAAGATTCATTAGCCAGAGAAAAGTTAAATCATACTCAAAACTATCTGCACATAAGAAAAATGTCTTTAAGAGAAATTTTTAAACTTTTATTGATGGAAAATAATCTTGCTTATGAATATGAAAAAAATATTTTAAAAATTTATGGAAGACAAGTTAAAACTTTTAAAGTGCATTATATAAGCTCTATTAGAGAAGGGCAAAGCATTACTAAAGCTTCAGTGGATTCAAGACCTAAACAGGGCGATTATGATAATACTAAAGAAGCGGATAATTTGGTCATTAGCACGGATAAATTTGATTTTTGGGAAAAAATTTCAGAAGAAATACAAGTTTTATTAGATGAAAATACAACTAAACCTATTATTAATACTAATGCAGGGATTATCACTTTAAATGCTACTTTGTATGAGCTTACAAGGGTTGAAAAATATTTAAAAGATTTAAATAAAAGACTTAAAAAACAAGTTTTAATTGATGTAAGTATAGTTGCAGTACATTTAAATAAAAGTCATTCAAGCGGGATTAATTGGCAAGAGCTTGCTTTTAAACTTAATGGAGATGATAATGATTTTATAATCAATAGGTATGGATGTTTTGGAAAAAGTTAAGCTTGGTTTAACAAGTGTAGATGAGCTAAGAAAGATTGGTTTTTGAAAAAATTTATTATTTTTTATGCTTTAAACAAAGAGCAAAAGCAAAGTATAATTAAAGCCAAAAATCTATATGAAGCCAGAAATCATGCACAAAAATCATTTGAAAATATAATTAGTGTTGAAGAATACTTTGGGACAACAAAACATAAAATTAAAGAAGAAGAGCTTATTTTTATCCTTAAAGATTTAAGTATGATTTTAAAAGCAGGATTAAGCTTACAAGAAGCTATTTTAGAATTTGCAAGATCAAATCATGATGTGCATATAGCTAAAATATTTAGTGTGATTTATAATAAACTCAAAAATGGAAGCTCTTATAATGAAGCTTTTAGAGGTGTTTTAAATTCTAGAGAATGTGCTGTTTTAAAAATTTGTGACGGTAAGGAGGATTTATATAAGGCTTTTGAGATTATCATTAATCTAAAAGAGAAAAACCTTCATAGTTTTAAGCAGTTTAAAAAGTCTATAACTTATCCACTTTTTGTTTTTACATGTATTATTTTAGCTTTTTTTGTACTGATGATTTTGGTTTTGCCTGAATTTAAAACTTTATTTTTGCAACTTGAACTAGATTTGCCAAAAATCACTCAAATTCTTTTTGTTTTAGGAGATTTTTTTAAACATTTTTATGTATTTATTTTATTAGGTATGGGATTTTTTATAATGCTTGCTTACTCTTTTAGAAAGTCTTTGTTTTTTCATAAAATTCTTTTTTATTCTCCCATTTTTGGAAAGATAATATTTTATCAAGATAAATTTTGTTTTTTCTTGATTTTTTCTTATTTATTGAAAGCAGGGGTGGATATAAAAAGAGCTTTTGAGCTTGCTTGTGAAGGTATAGAAAATCAATTTTTTAAAAACAAAATGTTTATTATAAAGACTTTATTTGAATCAGGACTTGATTTAGATCAAACTTTTTTCAAAATAAAGCTTTTTGAATCTTTTGCGATAAGAATGTTAAATTTAGCTTTAAAAAGTTCTAAACTAGATGAGAGTACTTATGAGCTTGCTTTATTTTATGAACATAAAAAAGAAAATTACACTCAAAGACTTTTAAGTGTTTTAGAGCCTTTGATGACAATTTTTATGGCGAGTTTGATTTTAGTTTTAGCCTTGGGTGTATTTTTACCTATGTGGCAAATTAGTCAAGGAATTTAAACAAGATAATCATAAGCAACCTTAGCTATAGTTAAAGCAACCATAGTTAAAAAGAGTTTTTTGATAAAAGTTCCTTGTGTTTTTAAGACTAGTTTTGAGCCTACAAAGGCACCTAAGACTTGGCCTATACTCATTAAAATACCAACTTTCCAAAGTACTTCATAAGAGTATAAAAACACCCCTAAAGCCACTACATTGCTAGTGAAATTTAAGATTTTAGTATTAATGCTTGCATTTTTCATACTAAAACCAAGAAATATTACACAAGCAAAAATCCAAAAAGACCCAGTTCCAGGCCCTAAAAAGCCATCGTAAAAGCCAAGCAATAAACCAAAAGTGACTTGAAAGCTTGTGGCGCTCATTTTTGCTTCATTATGAACATTTCCTAAATTAGGCTTAAAAATAGTATAAAGAAAAACTAAAGCTAGGCATATTAGCACAATGATTTTAACAGCGTTTTGATCTATTAGTAAAACTGCATAAGTGCCAATAACAGCTCCAATTGCGGTAAATAAAATACCTAAAGCAATTTTTTCTATGTTCATATGTTTTCTATAAGATAAAACCGCAGTAAGTGAGCCAAAAGTGCTTTGAAGTTTATTGGTAGCTAGGGCTAAATGAGGAGGGATCCCGCAAGCAAATAAAGCAGGTATAGTAATAAGTCCACCACCACCTACAATCGCATCAACACAGCCTGCAAAAGCAGCAACAAAAAATAAAATCACATAATAAGTTAATTCAAGCTCCATAAGCTTTCCTTGTTTTGTCCGATTCTATATAGAGCAAAATCATATTTTATAGGATCTTGTGGATCAAATTTTTTAAGACTTTGAGTAAGCTCTAAAACACTTTTAAAATCATAAATCTTACGCTTTAAAAGCTTAAGTTTTAATGAAACTTTATGAGTATGGGTATCTAAGGGTATAAGTAAATCTTTTTTATCGATATTTTTAAACAAACCCAAATCAAGCTCATCTTTTCTTACCATCCACCTAAGATACATATTGTATCTTTTTAAAGGACCTTTTGGAGTTTTAAATTCTTTTGAAAAGAAAAACTCATAACCATAGCTTCTATAAGGATTAAGTTTATAAATTGTTTCTATAAAAAATTTTATTGCTTGTGTGATATTTTGTTCTTTTTGATAAGCCTTGGTAAAAATATTTTCTATGCTATCTTCATTTTTTAAGCGTTTAAGTGTGATAAAAATTTGAGCTATATCTTGAGAGTTTTGAAAGCGGTATTTTAGATCTTTGCATTCTTTTTTAATAATCTCATCATTTCTTTCAAACAAGGAAAAATCAAGTTTTTTTAAAAAATTTACAATATTTTTAGCATTTCCATAAGCAAATAAAGCGCAAAGCAAAGCTATGGTTTCATCTTTATAAACACTTGCAATTTGCAAAGGATCAGGATGAGAGAAAAGCTCTTTTTGAGTGTTTTTGCTTAAAATTGCTTCATCTAAAAGAGCTTTAGTTTGCATTAAGATTTTAAACCAAGTAAGGTTTCAAGCATTTGATCAACAGTAGTTACGATTTTAGCCGCAGCGCCATAACTTGCTTGATATTGTATAAGCGCTGCTAATTCTTCGTTGGTGTTTACGCCACTTTTTGATTGATATTCTGCATAGGCTGTATTAAATACCGTCATATTAGTTGCATGCGCAAAACCATTGCTTTCAGCATCTGAAGCAATTTGACCTGTAAATTTTCTATAATATCCATCTAAAGACATAGTATCAACTGTACCATCTTTATTATAAAAATTTACTTTTTGATTTTGAAGTTGCAACATAGCATTAGCTACATCATTGTTTCCATCAACTCCGTTTGAACTAGCTTTTAAGCTATTTGGATCATTTCTGATGCTTGAATTTACATTGATATTGCTTGCATCTTGACCATTAAAAAACGAAGATACATTTAAAGCGCCTGGGAAATTTGTACCATTGTCTTTAAAAGCTATTTTATAACCCTTTTTTAAGCCATTGATTTGGAAATTTCCACTATCACTTTGTCCATCATAATGATAAAAGGCTTGAAAATAATCATTTAAATCATTACCACTAACACCATCTTTGTTATCATCAATATCCGCATTGATTTGCTTAACAACATCTTCTATGGTGGTATTAACATCAATTTTTATAGTTCTAGTAGCTACTGCATTACCTTTTTCATCATAAATTGTGATGTCAAAGCTTCCTGCTTGAATATTTTTATCATAACTCATTAAAGAAGTATCAGGTTTTAAGCCTTTTAAGTCATCCGAATTTACTTTATCAGTTGCTGCTTGAGCATAGACATTATTAGTTTGAGTTATAAGTGTTTTTGTAAAGGTATTGAGCATATCTTTATACTCTTGCAATTTTCCATCGCTGTAAGTATCGTGATTGCCATCATAGTTTCTACCTCTAAGGTCAAGCTGAGCTCCAAGTTGTCCACCTGAAATTTTACTAGTTAAATCATAGCGGTTTTCATCATTTACTTCATAATAAATTTGATAAAATCCATTAGGATTATTATCATCTAATTTTAAAGGATGAAAGCTAGAGCCATTGACTATGCTAAAACCTTGAATACTTAAATCATAATATCTTCCAGAATCAGTCATAGTAGATTCTAGGGTGCTATCTTGAGAGCTTTTTCCTTTCCAGGCTACTGCATCAACTAATTTTGAAAGTCTAAGTTCAAGTTCATCTCTTCTATCTCTTAATTGATTAGCATTGTCAGTTGGTAAAACTTCTTCGTTTTCAAGTTGTTTGTTGATATTTGCAATTTCTTGACCAATATTATTGATCTCATCTACAGTTTGTCTGATTTGCTCGTTGACAGTTTGTTGCATTTTGCTAAGATCTTGTAGGGTTTTTTGTATGTTTTGAGTTAATGTATTTGCGCTATTAACAAGATCTATTTTACTTGCTCCATCACTTGGATTAGAAGCAAAATTATTCCATGCATCATAATAATTTTTATAATCTTGTAAAATACCAGTTCCTTGCATATCAGGAAATCTTTGGCTTGCTTCTTGTAAAATTTGTCCTAAATAATTTGTATAATTTTGTTGAGTAGTGGCATTTTTTAACTCATAATAAGAGTGCTCATCGTGCAATCGTTTTATGGTGTCAATTTGTGTGCCTGTTCCTAGGTGCAAACCACCTCTATCAAGAGACATACCTGAGCTTTGCACAGCTCTTTGTCTAGTGTAAAATACTGCGTCTGCATTGGCAATATTATTGCCTGTTGTGTTAATTTGAAGCTCAGCAGCTCTTATGCCACTAACTCCGGTATATAAGCTATCAAAAATTCCCATGACTTAGCCTTTAAACATTAATCTTAAATAATGAATCTGGAATTGTTTTATTGTCTCCATAAGCATTATTTGTTCCATTTTGTTCAAACATTGCATTTAAAAGATTGTCGTAAAAATTTTTAATAATAAGAGCTAGTTTGGCATATTCTTTATTTTTTTGGTGTAAGGTGTTTAAATTTTGCTTTAAAAGAGCAAGTTTTTCTTTATCTTCGTCATCCAAAAGCTCATCTAAGCCTTTATTGTTTCCTTGGTTACTAAGTTCTACCAAAGCCTTGTCAAGATTTTTTTTAGCAATTTGGAATTCATTTACAAGTTTAGTTTTATCTTCAACACTTTTACTTACATGTTTATGATTAGCAGCTTGAATTTGTGCTATATCTTCTAAAGTAAGATTGATGAGTTTTTCTAAAATAGAATTTGTTTCATCTAAATATTGTTTAACCATTTTTTATCCTTTCTTAGGCACCAACCCAAAAAAGGATAAAAATTATAATAAAGAATCTGCTATTGCTTTAGAAGTGGCTTGTAGATTGATTTTGTACTCGCCATTTTTAATTTGAGAAGCAATTAAAGATGCTTTACTTTCTTCTGCCTTTTGAGTTTCTTTTGCCTTGTTGTTTTCTTTGTTTTCTGTTTTATTTATATCATTAGTAGCAACCTGAGCTACATAACTTTGATGTATAGGGTTTATCATTTTAAGCCTCCAGTTCTATTGAAAAACTCTAAGAACTATATCGACACTTAAAAAAATAACTTAACCCCTTTCTTTTAAATAATCAAATAATAATTTTGAAAAACCTAACCCCCCGCTTAATGCTTTACTCATAGTATCATTGTACATAGATGAATAAATTTCATCACTTGCATCTTTTCCAAATAAAGAATTTTCTTGTTTTAAAGAAATATCTAAAACACTTTTGATTAAAAAAGCTTCAAAAGCATCAGTTTGTTCTTTTAAAGCTTTATCTTCATCATTTAATGCTTGTATATGAGTTAAATCATTTTTAAAAGCACTATCTGCATAGTTTTTAGCAGCCTTGTAGCTATTGTTGTGTTTAGTAATACTTTCATAAAGTTCGCTACTATAGTTTTTGCTCGCTAAATAATTATCAACTCTCATCATATCACCTCTAATTCAGCACTAATTGCACCAGCTCTTTTTAAATTTTGCATAATAGCTATGATATCATTTGGCGCTGCTCCAAGTTTATTTAGCATTCTAGCTATGTTTGCTACTGTTGTTTTATTGTTTGTGATTTTTAAAGTATTAGATACTGGATCTAAAATACCACCATCTTTCATATCGATTTCATTTTGTCCTAAAGCTACGGTATTGTTTGGATCGATTTTTATAGTGATATCTTTATGGGTAATTAATATAGGCTCAACTTCTATATTTACTCCCGCTACTATAGTTCCTGTTCTTTCATCGATGATCACTTTACTTTCTGGAGTGTAAGCTATATCTTGTTCTAATACTCTTGCCATAAATTCAACATGAGAAAATTCTTCAGGTTTTGTTAATTTTATAGTTCTAGAATCTAAAGCTTTTGCTATGTCTGTATCAAAAATAGTATTTAAAACTCTTTCTATATTGTTAGCCGTTTTAAAATCTGCTTCTTTTAAACTTAAAATCAAATCTTCACTTTGGCTAAAGTTTTGTGGAATTTCTCTTTCTACGACTGCACCATTAATAACATTTGCTGAGGTTGAGTGTGTTCCTGCTGCACCTGGTCTTGGGCTAAGTCCACCTATAGCTAAAGAGCCTTGAGCTACTGCATAAATTTCTCCATCAACCCCTTTTAGAGCTGTCATAAGTAAGGTTCCACCTTGTAAAGATTTGGCATCACCTAAAGAAGCTACGCTTACATCAAGCTTATCCCCACTTCTTGCAAAAGCAGGAAGTTTTGCTGTAACCATTACTGCTGCTGTATTTTTTGATTTTATATCACCTGGGCTAACTTTTACATTCATACCCTGAAGCATATTTGAAATAGATTGTAGTGTAAATTCGCTACTTGTACCATCTCCGCTTCCATTTAAACCAACAACCAAACCATATCCTATAAGTTGGTTATCTCTAACACCTACTACATTGGTAAGTTCTTTAATAGTAGCTGCAAAAACGCTTAGACTTAGTACTAAGCTCAAAAATAATATTCTCATCGATTCTTCCTTTAATCTATGCTATTTTCATAAATTAAAGCAAAAAAGGTTCCAAATTTATATAAAGGAGTAAAAACTTAGAGTGGTTGAACCGAATTTTTTTTCTTTTGTTTTTTCGTAATTTTGTATTTTGGCTGGAGTTTTAAAAGTACTGTGATGTTCTATGATGATGATTTTAACATTTGAATTTTTTATATTTTCTATCAACTTTAAAGTTTTTTCGTAAATATCAAAAAAACCTTCTCTAATATCAAAGGGTGGATCAAGATATAAAATAATATCTTCTTTGGAATTTTGAATAATTTGAGGGGTTTTTTTAAAAGTATCATCATTGAAGCAAATGGTATTTTGATCAATATTGGAAGCATTTTTTAAAGCGATTTCATAAGCTTTTTTATCTTTTTCTATAGCATAACTTTTTAAGCAGCCATTACTTCTTGCCTCTAATGCCATTAAAGCACTTCCTCCAAAGGCCTCTATGAAAACCTTATCTTGTAAAGAAAAACGCAAAACATTAAAAACACAAGATTTTACTATGCTTTTGGTGCTTCTTGTGGTATCTAGACTAGGAAGTAAAATTTTTTTACCTTTATAGATTCCACTTTCTATGGTGGTGTAAATTTTTTGAGTTTGTTTTTTTGAGTTTGTTTTTTTATCTTCTTTGTAATTTTTTAAAAAATCTTTTACGCTTTGATATTCTTGTATTTTATGCATTATTATTTTCTTCTTTAATAAGATTTTTTAATTCTGTTTTGTAAAGATCAAATATCGCATCGATTTTTTCATGACTTTCTTGACATAATTGCTCTAAAATGGCTTCACATTTTTGATTCATAAGTTTTTTTTCACGCATGGCTATTTTATAAGCAATACTTTGCAAACTTGCATTGAAATCATTTAAAGCATTAAGTAATTCCTCTATATTAAAAGGATGAGATAAAAAATTTGATTTTTTATTGATGATAAATTGTGGTTTTTGCGTGTTAACTTTTTCATCACAGACTAAAAAATCACAATCTTTTTTTAAAACTAAAAAATCTCTCAAAGCGATTTCTAAAGTTTTTTCTAAAATTAAATCCTTACATTCAAGAGCGATTTTCATTGATTAAACTCACTTTTAATTTGTGTTTTTTTAAAGTGTATGGTACTATACCTAGAGCTAAATTTGCAAGCTCTGCAAAAGTTAAAATATAAAAATCTTCAAAATTTCTATTTGAAATAGCTTGTAATTCTTTATAACATTTATCAAACATATAAAAAGAATAAAAATCCTCAACCACTAAAAAATCACAACCATTATCATAAGCATCTAATACGACAGAAGCTGCACATTTGTATGCTAATTGGGTGTTTAAATTTAAAAAACTATAGCCACAACTTTTGTATTTTCTTTCAAAATCTATTACATTTGCTTTAAGTACTTTGGCAAGCTCTAAAGAGCGGCTTGCGTCTGAAAATCCTTGATATACACCTATATTAAATTGTTCAAAAAAATGCTTAATGTGTTCTTGTTTAAGATGATCTAAAAAAATCTTTGGAGCATATTGGATTTTTTCAATTTTACTCATAATTTCATAAGAGCTACATTCACAAGCTAAAATATTATCCTCATCCATCATTCTAGAATATTCATCTAAGATATCTTTTGGATCATAATCAATAATAAAATAATTTTTACCCAAAGGCTTTTCGCATAATGTGCTTTGAACTCCAACTTTATCTAAAGCATCTTTGATAATATCAAAATAACAAAATAAATCATTATTGCTATTGGTGTAGATTTTGTACATTACTCATTCCTTAAAAAATACTTCTTGCAAGGCCTGATTTTACAAGCATAACTTTTAATTCTTTAATATAAGATTCATAATCAAGCTCATTTGAAGAAATAAAATTTTTAAATTTTGTGTGATAATAAATTCCTTTTTCTTCATCTGCGACTAATTTTAAAAATTGAGGTGCTTTTTCTGGGTATTTAAGTAGCATTTTATAAGCAAATACAAAAAAGCTATCGCCAAGATATTCAGGTAAAAATTCCCTAACTTCACTTGTATAATATAAAAAATCATATTGTTTATAAAGTTCTATATCGTGTATATCAATAAGTCCTTTAAAAAGTTCGAGCTTTTCTAAAAAATCACTTTTGTCCATGATTAAATCTTTGGTTGCTCTTTTGGTATCAAGTGGTTCTATGGTAAGTTCTTTGCCAAATCTTTCTATGATATTATTTAAATCTCTTCTTTGTCTGATTGTAACTTGATTGACTTTAATACAACTTTCTGGATTTTCTTCAAAATCAAAATATATGTCATCTTTTTTAATTTGACTTAAAACATCATAAACACTTTTAAAATTTTTACTATCATAAACATAAGGTTTATAATAAGCTAAATAATCACTATCTTTATCAAAACGAAAAATTCTTAAAGTTATTTGCATATTTTATCCTTGGTATTATTTTTCATTATATACATTTTAAACTTATAAAAATTTGATTATTATATAAAATTAAAAGCTTTTTGTATAAAATATTCACATGGATAAAGAAAAATTTATTATCAACGCCTTTGCTAATTCTATCAATGGAGACGATGGGGCAATAATCGATGGATATTGTTATTCTAAAGATTTATTTTGTGAAGACGTGCATTTTAAGCGCTCTTGGATGAGTTTAGAACAAATTGGAGCAAAGGCTATGCTTGTTAATATTTCTGATGCAATTGCTATGAATGCTACACCAAAATACGCTCTTTTAGGACTTTCTTTGCCAAAATGTTTAGATATGAAACAAGTTAAAGCCTTGCAAAAAGGCTTGCTAGATAGTGCAAAAGAATTTGGAGTACAAATTATAGGCGGAGATACCATAGCGGATAATAAAATCAATATTAGCATAACTATTATTTCTAAGGTAAATAAAAGGGCTATTTTTAGAAAAGGTTTGAAAAAAGGAGATTTGCTTGCTTTTAGTGGGAAATTAGGTGAGAGTTTAAAAGGTTTAAATATATTATTTCGCGGTGGAAAATTGCATTCTAAACATCGTTTTATAAAACCTAGTTTGAGACAAAAATTTTTTTATGATATAGCAAAAAAAGTTAGAGTAAGTATGGATATTTCAGATGGTTTAAATAAAGACTTATCAAGAATATTGTTTCAAAATCAACTTAGTATAAAATTCCTTAAAAAATTAGATAAATTTAGCTTAAATAGTGCAGAAGAATATGAAATTTTATTTGCTTTTGATAAAAAACATAAAGCATTTATACAAAATATGGCAAAAAAGCATAGAATTAAACTAAATATTTTTGCAAAAACAACAACAGGAAGGTATAAATTTTATGGAAGAGAACATCATTTTTAAGCCCTTATATACTTTAAAACACAGCCCGATAAATGTGTATTTTTCAAAAAATAGTAATGATTTTGTAGTAAGAGAAAAGCCTTTGTATGAATTTAGTGGTAAAGGTGAACATTTAATTTTACATATACAAAAAAAAGATCTAAGCACTAGCGAGGCTTTGAGAATTTTAAGTGAGCAAAGCGGTGTTAAAATGAGAGATTTTGGTTATAGTGGTTTAAAAGATAAACAAGGTTTAACTTTTCAATATATTTCTATGCCTAAAAAATTTAAAGAGAGTCTAAAAAATTTTAAACATGATAAGATGAAAATTTTAGAAAGTTTTTATCATGATAATAAACTTAGAATAGGGCATTTAAAAGGAAATTCATTTTTTATAAGATTAAAAAAAGTTTCAAAAGTAGATGCTTTAAAAATAGAACAAGCTTTTAAAAATATCCAAGAACAAGGCTTTGCTAATTATTTTGGATATCAGCGTTTTGGCAAATTTCAAGATAATTTTTCACAAGGACTAGAAATTTTAAAAGGCAAAAAAATCAAAAATAAAAAAATGCAAGAATTTTTAATTTCTGCTTTTCAAAGCGAGCTTTTTAATAGATATTTGAGCAAAAGGGTGGAATTATCACATTTTATTAATGACTTTAGTGAAAAAGAAATAAAACAAATTTATGGTTTAGAAAAAGAAGAAATCAAAAGTTTAAAAAATCAAAAGCAGTTTTTTAAACTTTTAAAGGGTGAAGTTTTAGGACATTATCCTTTTGGTAAATGTTTTATATGTGAAGATTTATCAAGTGAAGTAGAAAGATTTAATCAAAAAGATATTAGCGCGATGGGTCTTTTAATAGGCTCTAAAGCTTATGAAGCAAACGAAGGTTTAGCTAAAAAATTAGAAGATGAGATTTTTTCTTTTGCATATGAGTTTAAAAATAAAATGCAAGGTTCAAGGCGCTTTATGTGGTCTTATTTGCAAGATTGCAAAGGTTATTATGATGAAGAAAAAGCTCATTTTGCTTTGGAGTTTTTCTTACAAAAAGGCTCGTATGCCACAGTGATTTTAGAAGAAATTTTACACACAGATATCTTTGAACAAACTCATAATATATAATTTAAAAAATTGATATTGAGTATCAGTAAAAATTTATCTTTTATAAATTATAATAACAATTATCATTTTTATAAAAAGGAAAACTCAATGTCAGTTTTGGTTATCGGAGCGGATGAAATAACCCCAATAAAAGCAGTTTTGACAAACCTAGGTGCAAAAAGCATAGAGCATTGGGATGCTAGAAATGAAAATAGGGTAAATAGAAAACCCATTCCACAAAATACTGAATGTATAGTTATGCTTACTAGTTTTTTAAATCATAATACTATGAAAAAAATCAAAATAGAGGCAAAAAAACGCAATATACCTTTAGTTTGTGCTAAACGCAGTGTAAGTTGCGTGTATTGTGAATATTGTAAGGTTTTTGGACTTGATCAAACCTATGAGTGCGCAAAGAAGGCTTAGTGTATGTTTGGATTTAATGAAAAAGAGGATTTTATACCTAAAATATTTAGAGATTTAGAACAAAAAAATATTAATCATATTTTTTTAAATTTATATAATTCTTTAGTTGAAGATGATCTAAAAATACCTTATATCTATGCAAAAAAAGCTGACTGTTTAAGAAATATTTTTGAGTTAAAAATTCAAAATATGAGCACAGAAAGGACTTTGAGATTTAGCAAAATAAAACAATTTTGTCCATATTCTCATAAAATCATCAAAGCTTATAAAGAAGGAAATTTAAATCAAATACAACTTGAAGTAAAGATGCCAAAATATACTTTAGCTAAATTAATACAAAATGTGTTCTTATCACCTAGTTTTATTTTGCCTTTACAAGTTGCTTTTGAGGCTTTTGTATATGATAAAATTTGCAAAAGCAATACCAAATCCAAAGTAAAGATTTATAAAAATATCATTATCATTAATGAAAAAATGGCAGTCATGCCTTTATTTTGTAAAGATAGTGATAAAGATATAGAGCTTGCTTTGCAATTTATAAAAGAAAATTCTTTTGAAAGATTTTATATTGTGTATCCAAGAAATAAAAATTTCACTCAACATGAAGAAATAAGACATTTTTTATGCGAAAATAATAAAACTTTGCTAAAATTAGTTCCCTATACTATTAATAATCAAATTTTAAGGAGATGTTAAATGTCAATAGCAGTAATTTATGGTAGTTCAATGGGTAATACCGAAGGTGCGGCAAACATGATCGCTCAAAAATTAGGAATTTCAGATGTATTAAATATCGCAGATATTGATGCAGAGAAAATTAATTCTTATGATAAATTAATTTGCGGAACTTCTACTTGGGGAAGTGGTGATTTTCAAGATGATTGGGATGGTTTTGATTTTTCAGCTTTAAATCTTAGCGGTAAAACTGTTGCTGTTTTTGGTATGGGAGATAGTGAAAGCTATTCGGACACATATTGCAGCGCTATGGGAAAACTTGCTCAAGCTTTAAAAGCAGCGGGTGCAAATTTGGTAGGTGCTGTTTCTACGGGTGGTTATACTTTTGAATCAAGTGAAGCCGTAGAAGGTGATAAGTTTGTAGGACTAGCATTAGATAATGATAATCATGAGGATTTAACAGAAAGTAGAATTGATGCTTGGTTAGAGCAAATTAAACCTTCTTTTTCTTAAAAATTAGATGCCTAAAAGGCATCTTTATGTTTAAAATTTTCTTTTTTTAGTTTCACTTAGCATATCTTGTGCTAAAGAATCTACTTCATTTGCAATAGCATTAGTCTGCATAGCTGTTTGAGAGTTTTGTTGTGTGAGTTTTTCTATGGTAGCTACTGATTCATTGATTTGACTAATATCATCTGCTTCTTCTTTTATGGCTTCACCCATATCATTTATTGACTGGGCTAAGATATTAGTATTAGCTTCAATCTCACCTAAAGACTTTTGAGTTCTTTCTGCTAGATTTCTAACTTCATCGGCAACAACAGCAAAGCCTCTACCATGTTCACCAGCACGTGCTGCTTCAATAGCTGCATTTAATGCAAGTAGGTTAATTTGATCTGCAATATCTGAAATTACTGTAGTTACATTTTTGATATCATTGCTTTGTTTTACTACATCTTGTGTTTTAATGGAAATTTCACTCATAGCCGAGTTCATTTGCTCTAAAGCTCTTGCGCTTTCTTGCAGTGATGAGGTTTGATGTGTAGCATCATTTGTAAGTTCTTGCATGCTTTGTTTGAGTGCTTCGGCCTTTTGGTTGAGTAATTCTCCTTGGTGAAGTGATTGTGTAAGCATGTTTTTTATTTCATCTCCAAGAGAATTTATAGCCTTTTCAATATCGCCTTTTGGTGCATTAATAGTTGCTGTGAAATCTAAGCGTTTGTAGCTATCAAATACAGCTAAAATTTCGTTTAAATTACTGCCAATTTTTCTTTGTAAAGTTGTAAGCATACTATTTAATACTTTCATTAATTCTTGAATTTGAGGATTGTTAGCATGAGAGCTAATATGCAAATCAAGCTCACCTGTTTCTATTTTTTTAGCAATATTGACAGATTCTTCAATAGCTTTTGCATCTTTGTTTAGAGCTTCTTTAATGATCTCAATGTTTTCATTAATTTCTTCTGCCATTTTTCCAAATTCATCTTGAGTTTTAAGCTTAATAGGATGAGAGTGAGAATCTTTGTGATTTAAATAATTAAAGAAATTATGTAATCCTGATGAAATAATTGCAATTGGTTTAAGATTGTAAGAAATAATCATTCTAATAAAAATCAAAGTGAAAAAAATAGCAATCAAGGAAATAATAATTTGTTCCATTAGTGTTTGTTTAGCTGCATCATTGTAAAAATCATAATCAGCTATAGAACAGATAACATATTTTGGATTAATTCCACCATTACAAATTAAAGCTCTAGTTTCATTTTCTTTTGTTTGAATTTTAAAAATATCTTTTGAAAGACTTCTATTTGTACCTTCTGGTGTTTTAAGATAATATGCAACAATATCTTTACTTGTATTGGTTGAGGTTAAAATTTTAGAAGGATCAGTGTGAAAAAGATAGGTTCCATCATGGGCTAAAACAGCAGCATGCGAATAAGGTGTTTTACCTATAGCTAAAACTTCTTCTGAGAATTTTTTTAAATCATAATCAGCAGCAACTACACCTATAACTTCACCATTTTCTATAATAGGATTGGCATAAGAAATAGTAGGTTTTTTCATACTAGAAGATATATAAGGTTCTGTGACAATTAACTCTTTTTTTTCTTTGGCTTCTTTATACCATCCTCTAGTTCTAGGATCATATCCACTTTCTGGAGTTTGGTTGTTGCCATTTGATCTAAACATAGAGCCATCTTCAAATCCTACATAAGTTAAGTCAAAACCTAAAGAATCTCCTATGGATTTTAACAAGCTAGTGTATTGTTTTGAATTAAGATTATGCTTATTTTCTTTGATATATTTTGTTAAAGAATTAATTATATTACGTCTATCACTTGCATATAAATCAAATCTTTTGCTTACATCAAAAGCAACTTTTTGTTGAAATTGAACTAACAAAGTATGGCTATTAGATTTTGATTTAATATAATTAAAAACACCTAAAACACATAATAAAACTATAACAAAAATACAAACCAAAAAGGCAATTTTGTTGGAAAAATTACCTAGTAAATATTTTTTGGTAGATGAGAACATTTTTTTCTCCTTGAAAAGTTAAAAATTTAAAGTTTTACTACTATGGTAAATTATATGATTTTATTAAAAAAATATTTAAAAATTTATAAATAATATTAGGTTTTATTAAAAATACAATATATTTTAAAAGTATTTTAAAGAGAAAATTCTAATTTTTTGGAAAGTAAAATTTTATTATCAGTGTATTTTGCCCATTGTATATTTAAAGCGAAAATACAAGCTTGTGCAAGTTTTGCAAAGGGAAATTTTTTATAGTATATTCTTTCTTGCTCTTTGGTGGCTTTTTGAAAAAGAGCTTTGATTTGCACTCCTTTAATAAGATTAATAATATCTGTATCTAGCGCTATATTAACTGCTACTTTAGGGGATTTATAGGCAAGTTGAATATGTTTAGTATGTTCTTCACTAGCAAAAATTAAAGCTAAATTTTTATCATCAAAAGCATAATAACAGCTTGCGCAATATACTCCACCATCCTCATCAAGCATACTTAAATTTAAAAGTTTTTGTGAATGGATAAATTTTTTAATTCTTTCATCCATTGTTATTGGCTTTAAGTTTTAAAATTTTTTGATAACTTAAGTGAGTTAAGAAGATTACATAAAATACTTGTAAAAATAAACCAAGCAAAGGTATGCTTGATAAAGCAAAAAAGACTAAGGTGATAATTTTAAAGTATAATGGTGATGAATTTTTATAAAAATCATCAAAATTGTTTTTATCTAAGACATTGCTTAATACATCTAGCAATAAAAGTTTGTGAAATAAATAATAAAATACTCCATAATAAATCACAATGCTAACAAAAGGTATAATTAACAAGAAAGTAGCTACTACAAATAATACGCATGAGATGAGTAAAAATTTGAATGTTTTAAGTAAAATTTCTAAAGAATTTACTTCTCTTTGTATGAAATGGTTGTAGTATTTTTGGTTGATTTTTTTGACTATATAAGGAGTTAAAAAGGAAATTATAAACATAGTAAAAAATACAGAGGCAAATACTACTATAAAAAATCCTCCTATAGCGCTTAAAAATGCAAGTGAAAATTGCACTATAGAAAAACTAAAAAACCAAGCCATAAAAGAGCCACTGACTACATCTTCAATATAAGAAAAAAATATATCATAACTATAATACACTAGCAGGGCAAAAATAACCAAGCTGATTAAAAAAGGCAAAGTTGAGAATTTTAAAAAAGGCTTGCTAAGAAAATCTTGCAAGCTTAGATATAGTATATTCATTTAATTTGCTTATAAGCATCTTGAAGTTTTTGATAGATTTCTTTATAATCTAGTGTTTCTTTTAAAATTTGATTTAAAACTTCGTTATCTTCTGTACCATTCCAAGTTTTTTTATAAGTGCCTTCTTTGTAGCCGTTTTCTTGTCTGAATTGATTTAATATATTTTTTCCAATATAGGTTTTATAAAGCTCAAAGAAATTTAAACCACATTTTCTAGCTAAAACAAAATATGCACTCAAGAGTTCACCTAAATCATAATCAAAACCACTGCATTTGTGGATAATAAGCTCAATATCATTTAAAATTCCATAGATATCTGCTTCATTTGGATTGGAAGTTTCTTTGCAAAAGTCATCAAAAAAAGTTACAGAAGAAACTTCCTCTGCTATGAAATTTTTATCATCTATTTGTTTTTCTTTGTATTCTTCTAAAATCAAACTTAAAATAAAATGCCATATATCCACTATTTCAATACGCACATTGTCCCAGTTTGCAGGAGTGTGTATGCTTTTCCAATGTTTCCAAGCAAAAGAATCAATAAGCTCAGCACACTCCATATAAATACATCTTCTAAAACTAATCAATTTACCTTCTTTCGTATAGCCATTTTCCCATCCTATACCATTGGTATCATCATTTAGTTTTTGCTGGAGTTCTAGCATGCTTTTTAAAATATCTTTTACTTCCATGTTATTTCCTTTTTTAAGCATAAAATCCAAATTCTTTATTGTCTTCTTCTTTTTGTTCTTTTTGTTTGTTATATTGTTCCCAAATTTCTTCTAGTAATTTAGTGCTATCTTGGAAAATTTGTTTTTTAATATCTTCAAGATCAGTTTTATTCATTTCTTTGTTTAAACTCTTATCCATGGTGTTAAATAACTCATGTAAAGTAGCCTTTTTATGTTCTTCATTTTTTGGTTCAGGTAAGGCATCGCCAATTTTCATTGCAGTGGTAATGAGCTCTTTTGGTTTTAAGGTTCCAACTCTTGAGTTTTTCATAAACTCATCGATTTGAGGTTGTACTTTGGCTACTGCTTCTTTTATTTCTTCAATTTCTTCTTGTGAAAGTTTAGTTCCACTATATGAAAATGAAAAACCAAATTGATTTCTTAAACTCAAAGATGCTGAATTTCCATCTTTATCTAATTTTGCTTCTTTTTTATCATACATAGAAAAAGAAAGATGATTGCCATTTTTTGTTTTAATATCCATAGAAAAATTTTGAGAATTGTAGCTAGAAATTTGCATAGCTTTTCCTTTCAAGTAAAGATAAGGTTATATCGTCAAAATAACCAAATCTTGAATAAATTTGCAAAGTTTTGCACTTTGCAAATTTCAAATATTTAGGGAGATAAATATTTTAGCATTAAGTCTTTAAATGCTCGTTAAATCCCAAAATAATTTTAATAATTTTTCGTTTTTTGCACATATTAAAATTTGCTCTTTGTTATGTGTCTTTTTGCATGCTTTTAGAGCTTGTTTTAAATGTTCTTTTAAAGAAAAAATCAATCCAAAAGCAATACCTTCTTTATCTAAGCCGCCTAGAATATAAATTAAAGGCATGCGCATTGATTTAGAAACATCAAGTTTTGCTTGTTCATTAATTGTGATTTTAAAATCAAATTTGCTAGGATGTTTAAACTTATAAGCTAAAGCAAGATCTAAAAACTCATCTAAATGGTTTAATTTTTTTCCACTAATAAATGGATATATAAAATAAAATAAGTCTAAGATATTATTGCTAGTTTTGCTTTTGTCATCGTAATTTTCTTGTATAAAATCATAATATGTTTTAAATTGCTCTTGGTAATTTTGCACTAAAGTCATAGCCATTTTGGTTTTTGCAAAATTATTTAAGAAAACTTTAGGATTAGCTTCAAAACTAAAATCTAAAAAATTAATCTTTGTATCATTTTGATAAAAAATCCCACTAGTGTCACTTTCTAAATCTAGTAAAATATTATTTGAATTAAGCTCATTGATGGAACTATTATGGACTATTTTATCATTTAATAAAATAGAAAAATCATTATAAGCAAATTCATTACTCATAGGTTTTTCATAAAAACCAAAATCATCCCAAAAATTTTCTTCACTACAAGCAATGCATCCATGTCCTGCAGCTATCGGCCAAGAGGTTTTGGAGTTAAATTTAACCTTAGGACAATTATTATAAGCATAAGGTCCTTTGCAACCTACTTTAAAAAGACAATAACCTTGTTTTATATTTTCATCATCAAAACTTTGAGCAAAATTTCCTGCTTCAAATTTAGCTTTTCTTTCGCATAAATCATGCAAGCATTTACCATAAAAGGCTAAAGGTCTATTTTGCTCATCTAAAGCCATGTCTTGTTCAAATAATATATAAAAGCAAAGCGCTGCGATGATATTTACATCACTTGGGGGGCAACCTGGTATATTGATTACTTTTTCTTCTAAGACTTTAGAAATTCCTATGCTTTTGGTAGGATTTGGATGTGCAGCTTGAATTCCTCCATAGCTTGAGCAAGTTCCCATAGCAAAGATTGTTTTAGCATTTTTAGCACATTTTTGTAAAATTTCATATCCATTTTCACCATGTGCTCCTATGGTTAGATAAAAAGGATCTATAGCACAAACTCCACCTTCAACAGCTAAAAGAAAATCTTTTTTTTCTAAAACTTCCTCTAAATGTGATTCTGCTTGATGTCCGCTAGCACTCATAAAGGTTTCATGATACTCTAAGGAAATAAAATCAAAAATTAAATCCAAAAAATCTGGCAATGAAGTTCTAAGTAAGCTCTCGCTACACCCTGTGCATTCACTTAAATGAAGCCATATGAGACTAGGTGGGGTGTGAAGTTGAAAATATCTATGCGCCAAAGGGCTAAATTCATTTGGTAAGCCTAAAATTTTAATGATAGAATTTACAGCCTCTAATGAGATATTTTTTTCTTCTTTGCGAGAGTTTTCTAATAGAGTGATTTTATGCTCTAATATGCTTTTTAATTCTTCATTGTCCAAAGACATTTTTTAACCTTTAGCTATTTGTATCATATTTAAAAAATCATTTGCATTTAATGCAGCTGAACCTATCAATACTCCATCGCAATTTTTTAAAGCGCAAATTTCTTTAATATTGCTTTGATTAACACTTCCGCCATATAAAAGCTTAGCATTAGTAAATTCTCTTAAAAAATTAAGTATGGTGTTAATATCATCAAGATTAGCACTAACTCCTGTACCTATAGAATAAATAGGCTCATAAGCTATGATAAGTTTTTTATAAGATAAATCAATATTTTTAATTTGTTTTTTTAAAAAATCCAAGCTTTTGCTGGCATTTTTAGTTTCTAAACTTTCGCCTATACAATAAATAATATTAAAATCAAGATTTTTTGCAAAATCAAATTTAGCCCTTAAAAAACTTTCATCTTCCTTTAAAGCTCTTCTTTCAGAATGGCCTATTAAAACGCTTTTGATATTAAATTCTTCTAAGTGAATTTTACCTATTTCTCCAGTATAAGCTCCATTTTCGCAAGGGTAGAAATTCTGCGCGCCTTGTTGAAAGGAAAAATTTTCTTTTAAAAAAGCTATACTAGGAGGGAAGATGAAAATTTCATCTTCTTTGTTTAAGTTTTGGTTTAATTTTTGAGCGTAAAGTTCAAAGCTTGATCTTGTATGATTACACTTTAAATTTGCTGCAAAAATCATTCATTATCCTTTATAGTCAAAGGTTTTACACCAGGAAGTTCTTTTCCTTCTATAAGTTCTAATGATGCTCCACCGCCGGTTGAAATGAAAGTCATCTCATCAGCATCACCTGCTCTTGCTACGACATCAGCAGTATCACCACCACCTATTACAGTTGTTGCATGAGATTCGCTAATATAATGACTCATTTTAATACTACCTTTTGAGAATTTATCGATTTCAAAAACCCCCATAGGTCCATTCCACCATATAGTTTGAGCATCAGAAAGTGCTTCTTTAAACAACCTTACACTAGCAGGACCTATATCAAGCCCCATCCAACCCGCAGGAATTTCTTGCACAGGAGTGTATTTCATCACCGCTTCTTGAGAGCAAGTTTGTGCTGCTGTAACATCCACAGGAAGATAAATTTTCACCCCTAGATTTTTACCTTTGAGCAAGATTTTATTCGCTTCTTCAATTAAATCTTCTTCTAAGAGAGAATTTCCTATATCATAACCTTGAGCTTTTAAGAAAGTAAAGGCCATACCACCACCTATGATGAGCTTATCTACTTTTGGAAGTAAGTTAGTTAAAGCTTGCAATTTCCCACTTACTTTAGAACCACCTACTACTGCCACAAAAGGTCGTGCAGGGTGTTTGATGAGATTGCTTGCAAATTCGATTTCTTTTTGGAGTAAAAATCCTGCACCCTTATTTGCATTATCAAAGTATTTTGTAATAGCTTCAACGCTAGCATGAGCTCTATGGCAAACCCCAAAAGCATCATTAATATAAACATCAGCCATAGAAGCAAGTTCTTTAGCTAAGTTTTCATCATTCTTGGTTTCACCCTTTTCAAAGCGTAAATTTTCTAAAAGCAAAATTTCACTTGATTTTAATTCGCTAGCTTTTTTCTTTGCATCTTCACCTATAACATCTTTAGCCATGATGACTTCTTTAGCCATTAAACGCGCAAGTCTTTTTGCAACTGGCTCTAAAGAGTATTTTGAAGCTATTTCTTTTGGACGCCCTAAATGTGAAGCTAAAATAACTGCACAGCCATTATCTAAACAATATCTTATAGTAGGGATAGCCGAGCGAATACGACGATCATCAGTGATATTTAAAAACTCATCTTGAGGAACATTAAAATCACATCTAATAAACACTTTTTTCTTTGCAAGATCAATATCTTTAATCGATAAAATACTACTCATCTTAAGCCTTTGCTACAAATACTGCCATATCTACCAAACGAGAAGAATATCCCCATTCATTATCATACCAAGCAACCACTTTAACAAAATCATCACAAATAACTTGAGTTAAATCACTTGCTACAATCGCACCATAAGAGCATGTTATAAAATCACTTGAAACTCTTTCTTCATCATCTACTAATAATATACCTTTTAAATTGCTAGCAGCTGCTTTTCTAAAGGCTTCGTTGATTTCTTCTTTACTTACTTTTTTCTTTAAAGTTGCAGTTAAATCCACAGTTGACACATCAGCAACAGGTACACGCATGCTTTGACCATGTAATTTTCCATCAAGTTCAGGCATAACAAGCTTCATAGCCTTTGCTGCACCAGTTGAAGTAGGGATGATATTTTGTGCAGCAGCGCGTGATCTTCTTTTATCTCTTGCTTTTGCATCAATAATGCTTTGTCCGTTTGTGTAGGCATGTATAGTAGTCATTAAACCTTTTTCTATGCCAAAATTATCTTGCAAAACTCTACAAATTGGACCTAAACAGTTAGTAGTGCAACTTGCATTTGAGATGATGTTTTCGCCTTTATATTCGTGAGCATTTACTCCTAAAACATAAGTTGGAGTTTTATCTTTTGCAGGTGCACTCATGATAACTTTTTGCACCCCATGATCTAAAAATCCTTGACATTTTTCCATAGTTAAGTGTGCGCCAGTACACTCTAAAACAATTTGTGCACCATATTTTGCAAAGTCTAAATCCGCTACATTTCTGCTTTTTAAAACTTTTATTTTTTTATTATCAATTATTAAATCATCACCATCATTTTCAACACTACCATCGTATACCCCATGAACGGTGTCATATTTAAAAAGATATTTAGTAAGCTCTATATCAGTAGTATCATTAATCGCTACAAGTTCGATATCATCGCGCTTCATAATAATTCTTGCAACACATCTTCCAATGCGTCCAAAACCATTTATTGCAACTTTTACAGCCATTTTCATTTCCTTTTTATGATTAAGTAGGTAAAATTCTACTAAAAAAAGGTTAAATTTTAATGAAAATCGCACTTTTTGGTGGCAGTTTTGATCCACCCCATTTAGGGCATAATGCTATAGTCTTTAATGCACTAGCAAATTTAGAACTTGATAAGCTCATTATTATGCCAACTTTTATTAGCCCCTTTAAGCAAGAATTTACAGCAAATGAGCAAAGACGCTTAAAATGGTGTGAGATGATTTGGGGAGGTTTGGAAAAAGTTGAAATTTGTGATTTTGAAATAAAAAAACAAAGACCTGTGCCTAGTATAGAAAGTGTTGATTTTTTGCATAAGCAATATGAAATTTCTAAATTTTATCTTATTTTGGGAGCTGATCATTTACAAAGTCTTGAAAAATGGCATGAATTTGAAAGATTGCAAAATTTGGTAGAATTTGTTGTAGCTAAAAGAGATGGTATTTTTATACCAAAACATTTTAAAACTTTAGATACTAAAGTAAATATCTCTTCTTCTTTTATAAGAGAAACCTTGCAAACATCGCAAGTTTGTGAGCAAATCAAAGAAGAAGTTAAGCTTTATTATTCTAAATTTAAAAATATTTAACAAAAGGAAAATAATGCAAGAAAGAATTAATAATATAGTACAGATTTTAGATGATAAAAAAGCAGATTTAATAGAAACTTTTGATATGCAAGATAAAGATTATTTTGTTAAATTTGTAGTGATTGCTACTACTATGGGGGAAAGACATGCGCTTTCTTTGATTGATGATTTAAAAACTAATCTTAAAAGCAAGGGTGAAGAGTTTTTAAATATAGAAAGTAGTGAAGAATGGACTGTACTTGATTTAGGTGATATTTTGATTCACTTAATGAGTGAAACTTATAGGGCAAAATATAATATAGAAGAATTTTTAAAAAGTCTAAATAAAGAAAATCAAAACTAGGATTAAGATTTGGATAATCTAATCACTGAATTATCAGATTTAGCTAAAGAATATTTTGAAAATTCAGAATTTGAAAAATGCGATGAGGTTTTAAGTGAACTTATAGCTTTTTGCAAAGGCGAGGTTACGCTTGCTCAAGATGGTAAAATGATTTTTATAGATGATGAGGACAAACATCGTTTGCTTTTAGAAGCTTACCATAATAGAGCGCTTTGTAGATTTAATTGTTTGAAATTTCAAGAAGCACTTAAAGATGCAACCATAGCTGTAGAATTTGATCCTAGTAATATATTTTTATTTAATCTTTTGGGTCTATGTAATTTTAAATTAGATTTATTACAAGAAGCACTTTTGGCTTTTAATAAAACTATAGCGCTAGATAATGCATATTATTTAGCATATTTTAATAGGGCTAGAGTTTATATACTTTTAGATGAGCACACAAAAGCTTTAAAAGATTTACAAACTTGTATTGATTTAGCTCCAGAATATTATATGGCTTATTATACTAGAGCTATTACTTTGCTTAGTGTTGATCCAAAACAAGCTTTGATTGATTTTAAAAAGTCTCAAGATTTAGGATTTGAATCCTCGCAGATTTTTTATTATCAAGGTGTAGCTTGTGAGAATTTGGAAGATTATCAAAAAGCTATAGAATTTTTTACTAAGACGATTGAGCAAGATGAGAGTTTTGCTGATGCGTATTATAAAAGGGCTAATAATAAACGTAAAGTTGATGATTTAGAAGGAGCTTTGCAAGATTGTTTAAAATCTATTGGGCTAGACAATGAAAATGCAATGGCATATTTGATTTTGGGACATATTTATAAAGACTTAGAAAAGATAGAATTATCAATAGATGCTTTTAAAAAATCAATCGATTTAGATGAAAATTTACAATATCCATGTTTTGCATTAGCTAGAGTTTTGTATGATTTAAAAGATTATGAACAAGCTTTGAAGTATTATGATAAAACAATTGAGCTTTATGAAGAATACGCTCAAGCATATATTAATAGAGGTAATACTAAAATTAATCTAAAAATGATTGAAGAGGCTATAGAAGATTTTGATTTAGCAGCTAAATATTATCAAGAAAGAACAAGAAAGCATGATTTTACTCCATCAGAATTAGCAGAACTTGAACACGCAGTTCCTTATGGTTTTTATCATTTGGGTAATAGTTTATATGAGATAGATAAATATGATGAAGCTTTGATAAGTTATGAAAAAGCTTTGAAATATCAAAAAGAATATCCTGATGTGTTTTTTAATAGGGCTTATTTAAAATCTGATCTTGAAAAATATGAGGAAGCTTTAGAAGATAGCGAATTAGCTGTTAAATACTATAAAAAGCAAAATAATATTCAAGATTATGTTAATTCTCTTTCTCAAAGAGCTTGGATTAAAAGTAAACTTGAAAGATTTCAAGAAGCTATGGATGAATACAATGAGCTTATAAAAACATATAAAGATTATATTGATTTAAAAGATGTATTATTTGAAAGAGCATATTGTGCAAAAGAACTTGAATCTTATGAAGAATTAATAGCTTATTGTAATGCAGCGCATAAGGTGGATAAAAATAATTTTAAACTTTATTTTTGGCGAGGAATTGCTAAATATAATTTAAGCTTAGAAGAAGAAGCTGTAGAAGATTTAAATAAGGCTTTAAAAATTGATAAAAACCATAATGGAGCAAAGTATTATAAGGGGCTTTGTTATGAAGATCTTTATATGTTTGAAGAAGCGATAAAATGCTACGATAGTGCGATTTTAAGTAATGAAGAAGATGATGAATCATATTTTCATAGAGCAAAATGTAAAAGAAATCTTGAAAAATACAATGAAGCTTTAAAAGATATCAATGAATGCTTAAAAATAATTGATGATATTGGGGAATATTGGATAGAAAAAGCACAAATTTTAAGCTTTTTAGGAAAATATGATGAAAGCTTTGAAGCGGCAAAAAAAGCAAGTGAGCTTGAACCAAAATCATATGAGTGTTATCATTTTATGGGTGCAGTTAAAGTGTATTCGCAAGATTTTAAAGAAGCTATAAAATATCTTAATATGGCTTTAAATTTAGATGAAAGTCAAAATTGGACACATTATTATAAGGCAGAGTGTTTAAGAAATTTAGGTGATTTTCATGATGCATTGCAATGTTATGAAGATTGCTTAAAGATAACAAAAGAAAATACTGATGCTTTGGTGGGAAAAATTCAGTGTTTAGAAGAGCTAAAAGAATACGAGCAAGCTTTAGAGTGTACTAAAGAATTATTAAAGCTTGATGAAGAAAATGAATTTGCATTAAAAAATCAAAATATTTTAATGCAAAAATTAAAACAGCAAAATAAAAAATGGTGGCAAATTTGGAATTAAGCTTTGTGTGATTTATTATTTGTGCAGATTTGAAAATTTGCATAAATAAAGTCTATTTGGTATTTTTAATGAAAATATGAGTTTTGAAAAAAGTTATTTGACCTTTTATATTAATGTCAAATTCCAAAGGGATAAAAATCAAAGACGAGTTATTGCTAAGTTTGTAGCTTAATTGTGAATTTTTCTGATAATTTTTTAAGATTTTGTCAAAATTTTCAAGCTTTAAAAGTTCTTTTTCCTGAAGTAAAAAATATAAGGTATTATCATCAATCTTCATAAAATATTTAAAGTCGCTTGAATTAGCAACAAAATCAAATAATACTTCATCGTAATTTTCTTTTAATTTAGAGTATTTTGGATGAAATTTTTTGGACATATTGTGAAATTCTATCTTTTGTGGTTTTAAATGAGTTAAATTATAAGTTTTTAAAAAATCATCAAAACTATAATTGTTGTTATAATTTTTATTAAGATTATGCAAGGTGTTTTTGATGCTTTTAATTTGATTATAATATTGCCTGCTTTGAATATAGTCAAGATTTAAAGAATGTATAGAGATTTCTAATTTTTGCAATTGATATTTTTGTGAAGAAAAGCTTATGTAATTTGCAAAAAATCCTAAAAATAGCGCCATAAATGCAAGTAGATAAAAAGAAAATTTTAATGCTATTTTTTGTTTAAACACGCTTAGATAATTTGCAATCAAAAGCCATAAATTTAAAGCTAATACTGCTAAGCGTTCTGGCGTAAAGCCATATTGTGTAATTCTAATTATAATAGCATAAAATACGAAAATATTTAATAATAGTACTATAACAAAAAAGACATAGAGTAATGATTTTTTGATTTTATAAAAAGATAAATTTATCCAAAGATTAATTAATAAAAAACTACCAAACCAAAGACATAAATGAACTATACTGAGATTTTCTAAAAGATTAAATAATGCTCCTAAACCATAGGTAGAAAGCATGATTATATATAAAATACTAAAAGTATTTAGTATAAAAACAAAAATTTTATGAAAATTGTATGAAGTAAAATTGCCAAGTAAAAATAAAGAAAAAATTCCAGCACTACAAAGCCATAATGATAAAACACAAGAATCTAACATGCTTGAAGAAATATCAAATAAAAAATCAAATGAACCATAAAATATAGCCAAAAATATACCAAAAAATGAACCAAAAGCTTATACTAAAAGAAATGGCAGCTAAAAAATGATGAAAATAATTAAAATCATATAATTTTCTTGCACATACTAAAGCTATAAGAGCTGTTGTTAAGGAAATATACAAAGAATTATTAGTAAAAAATATTAAATAATTTTCTATACCATCTTTAAAAATAAAATTTAAAAATATATAAAAAATTAGCCCAAAAAATCCAACCCATAAATTTTTCAAACTTTTATAATTTTGTATTAAATTGCTTTTTTGATTCAGTGAATGTTTCGCAAAAAATTATAAATAGGGTTAAAAGTAAAAAAATACTAGTTTGATATGAATTATAAAAAAATGCTACAAAAAACCAAAAACATAAATAAAAAATAACTCCAAGTGGATGATGTAATAAAGCTATATAGCTAGAATTAATAAATTTTTTTAAACATGAATATTTTTTATTTTGTTAAGTAAAATTGATATAAATCCTTCAAAGTCAGGTAAATTTAAATCCTTAATTTCTCTTTGCTGTTTTCCCCACATGCATTCAGGAAAAAAAGCATCTTCTTTAAAACGTGCCATAACATGAAAATGCACTCTTGGTACATAGTTTGCAAAGGAAGCTATGTTGATTTTTTCTGGGTTATAGTACTCTCTAAGGCTTAATTCACAAGCTAAAACATATTGAAAAAGCATATTTTGCAAAAAGGCTGGGCAATCACTTAATTCTCTGTAATTTTCTTTAGTAAAAATTTTTACCCAAGGAATTTGAGAATTTTCTTTTTCTATAAATAAATAATCATTTTCATAAATCATACTAACCCTTAAGAAAAGACTAGGATTATTCCTAGTCTTTTGATTATTTTTTTGGTCCTATCATTTTTGTAGGATCTACAAATTTAGCAAAGTCTTCTTCACTTACCAAGCCAAGCTCCATAGCACTTTCTTTTAAAGAAATACCTTTTTTGTGAGCATTTTTAGCTACTTTAGCTGCGTTTTCATAGCCAATGTGTGGGTTTAATGCAGTCACTAGCATTAAAGAATTATGTAAATTATGATCTATTTTTTCTTTATTTGGCTCTATGCCAACAGCACAGTGGATATTAAATGAATGCATAGCATCAGCTAATAAATCAAGGCTTTGCAAGAAATTATAAATAATCACAGGTTTAAAAACATTAAGCTCGAAATTTCCTTGGCTTGCTGCAAAACCAATAGCTGCATCATTTCCCATAACTTGCACTGCAACCATAGTTAAAGCTTCACATTGAGTAGGATTAACCTTACCTGGCATGATGGAACTTCCTGGTTCATTCTCAGGTATGTTTAACTCTCCAAGACCACATCTAGGGCCACTTGCTAGCCATCTAATATCATTTGCTATTTTCATTAAATTTGCAGCTAAGCCTTTCATAGCTCCATGGGTAAAATTAATAGCATCATGGCTTGTTAGTGCATGGAATTTATTTGGACTTGAAACAAATTTAGTGCCTAAAAGCTTGCTTAATTCCTCGCTTACTTTTTCACTAAGTTCTGGATGTGCATTTAATCCTGTGCCAACAGCTGTCCCACCTATTGCAAGCTCTCTTAATGTAGGCAAAGAAGCGATGATTTGCTCTTTTGAGTGAAGTAACATAGAAAGGTATCCACTAAATTCTTGAGCTAGGGTAAGTGGTGTAGCATCTTGAAGGTGAGTTCTTCCTATTTTAATAATCCCTTCAAATTCTTTTACTTTCTTTTCAAAAGTCGCAATAAGCTCATCTAAAGCAGGGATAAGTTTTTTTTCTACTTGTTCTACTGAAACTATGCTCATAGCAGTTGGAAAGGTATCGTTTGAGCTTTGGCTCATATTTACATGATCATTTGGATGAACAAGTTTTTCTTTTCTAAAATCACCACCCATAATTTCAGTAGCACGATTTGCTATAACTTCGTTCATATTCATATTACTTTGAGTGCCTGAACCTGTTTGCCATATTGCTAGTGGGAAATTATCGTCAAATTTTCCTGCTACAATTTCATCGCAAGCTTGCACAATAGCATTTTTTTTAGCATCATCTAATTTGCCAAGTTTGTTATTAACTAAAGCCAAAGATTTTTTAAGATTTGCAAAAGCATAAATTAAAACTTTTGGCATTTTTTCACAACCAATTTTAAAATTTTCAAAACTTCTTTCAGTTTGTGCACCCCAATATTTATCATTAGGAACTTTAATCTCTCCCATAGTATCGTGTTCGATTCTATATTCCATGGCTTTTCCTTGTAATAAAATAAGATATGATATTTAAACCAAATAAACCCTAAAGTTTGCTTATAATTTAAGAAGTATTTATAAAATTTTTTAAAAAAGTGTAGTTTTTTCAAAACTACACAAAATATTTATTCTACGGTAACACTTTTTGCTAAATTTCTTGGCATATCTACATCATTACCAAGTCTTATAGAAACTTCTAAAGCAAGAAGCTGTAAGATCACCATCATTTCAAAAAATTCACACATATAGTGTTCTTGTTTTGAAGTTCTTATAAAATCATCGCTTAAATCAAAATCAAGTGGAGAAATAGCAAGTAGGGTAGAATCCCTTGCAGCTAATTCTTCTACATTTGATTTGGTTTTTTCATAAAGGCAATTTTGTGGCATTAGTGCAACGGTAAAAAGCTCGCTATCTGCTAGAGCAATAGGCCCATGTTTCATTTCACCTGCTGGATAGCCTTCAGCGTGTAAGTATGAAATTTCTTTTAATTTTAAAGCCCCTTCTAAAGCTAATGGATAAAATACATCTCTTCCTATAAAGAAAAAGCCATGGCCGTGTAGGTATCTTTTTGAAATTCTGTGTACTTTTTCATGCAAGTTTTGTTCAACTTTAACTATACTTGGCAAGCTTCTTAGGGCTTTGATTTCTTTACTCATATCTAAATTTGCTTTTTGTGCAAGATAGATTGCAAGCATCCATAAAGTTGCTACTTGAGTGGCAAAAGCTTTAGTTGAAGCCACACCTTTTTCAATGCCTGCCCTAGTAAGTAAAGAAATATCAGCCAAACGCACAATGTTAGAATTATCCACATTACATATTGCTAAAGTTTTAACTCCTTGTGTTTTTGCTATTTTTAAAGCTTCAAGTGTATCAGCTGTTTCACCGCTTTGAGAGATTACTATAAAAAGAGTATTTTTGCCTATAATGGCTTCTCTGTATCTAAATTCACTTGCTACTTCAACTTTAGTTTTAATCTTTGCAAGTCTTTCAAGCAAATAAGCCCCACTTAATGCTGCATGATAGCTTGTACCACAAGCACAAAGTGTGATTTCATCTATGTTTTGTAAAAGAGTTTCATCTATATCTTCAAAAACAATCTGCCCACCTTGCAAGCGTCCCATTAAAACTTCGCCTAAAACTCTACTTTGCTCATAAATTTCTTTTTCCATAAAAAATCTATAACCATCTTTTTGAGCATAACTTTTATCTTGACTTAAAGCTACAAAAGCAGGTTGTATGCAAGCTTGATCATGGCAAATTTTACATTCGTTTAAATTCACATATCCATAATCTCCATCTTCAAGATAAGCTACTTTATCTACCAAAGAAACTAAAGGTGCATCACTTGATGCAAAATAATATTCATTTTCATCGCCATTTTTTCCGATAATGAGTGGCACTGCATTTTTAGCAAAATAAATTGTATTAGGATTTTTTTTACTTACAAGCAAGATTGCAAAAGCACCTTTTAGTTCAGCTATAGTTTTTTTAAAAGCTTCAAATGGTTGTAAATTGCTTGCATAGTATTCAAATAAATGTACAATAACTTCAGTGTCAGTTTGACTTAGAAAATTAATACCTTCTTGTGTGAGTTTTGTTTTTAATTCTTGGTAATTTTCTATGATTCCATTATGTATTACGCAAGAGTATTGTCCTAAATGTGGATGAGCATTTATTTCAGTTGGTTTTCCATGAGTTGCCCAACGCGTATGACCTATAGCAAGCCCAAAGCCATCACTATTAAAATTAGCAGTTTTATTAGCTAAATTTTCTAATTTTCCAACCGCTTTAAAAAAGTTTAACTCCCCATCTTTCATTACTGCTATACCGGCACTATCATAACCTCTATACTCAAGCTCTTTTAAGCCTTCTAATATGATTTTTTTCTTTTCTTTGGTTCCTATATATCCTACTATTCCACACATCTTTTACTCGCTTATTAGTGATTTAAGAATTTGATCTTTATGATCTTGCAAGCTTTCATTTTTATGCAAAATCAAAACATTTCGCGTTCTTTCTTTTATGGTTTGAATTTTTGCTGCGCTTAAGATAATATCATATCTTGCAAGCACATCCATCACATAAGCCATTAAACCTTTTTGATCTTTTGTGTTTAAGGTTATTTTGGCATAGCTTTTGGAATAATTCATATCTAATTTTAATTCATCTTTTTTAATGTTTGGTTTTTTTGCCTTTTTTTGTACTTTTAAATGTAATTTAGAATTTAGTAAATTTTCTAAACTTTGTTTTTGAGTATCGCTTACTATATCTGAATATTCAAATTTCAAATAAACTTTTTCATCAAATAATTCAAAGAAGCTCATAAAGATTAAATTCAAAGAACTTAAAGTATTGAGTATATTTTCAAGATTGTTTTTTCTATTCATTATAAGTTCTAGGGTAAAATTATCTTGATTATCAAGCCAAAAAGTAAAATTTTCTTTTTGTGTAATTTGTGTTATTTTAATGATTTTTTCAAAACTATTTTTTATAAAAAATAAATTGGATTTAATATGAGTAATATTATTTTGAGTTTGTTCATCAAGATCTAAAAAAGCCTTACTTCTTTTTAGGGTTTGTTCTTTTTTTACTCTTCTTTGGCTCTCATCAATTAAATTCTCATCCTCAAAGCCTTCTAATGCATTTTGGAATAATCTTTCTAAGCTTTTATAATAAAAATGATTTTCTATACCCAAAGCTTTAGCATTGCAAAAAGATAAAAGATGTAAGGTTTTTAAGGTATTTATATCATTTAATTTGGAAATAAAATTTAAAACAATAGTAGAATTATAAATATCTTCTTTTTCTATAATGTCTTTAAAAGCATTAAAATTTTTATATAATCTTAAGCCAAAATCTAAAAGCTCATTATCAACTTGGAATTTTCCTACATAAGCTCTGTAAATATTTGCTAAAGAAATTTCATTTTCTTCATGAATAGCACTTAAAAGTATGGTGAGTTTTATTATTAAAAGTGTATTTTCATCAAAGCTATAATCTTTTTCTTCAAAGTATTTTAAGCAAAGTAATGCTCTATCTAATGCACTATAAACACCTTCTTCTTCAAGCAAGAATTTGCTTTGAGTAAGAGGTTTGCAAAAATCTTTTAAAATATTAGCATCAGCAAGAAGTTTTAAAAGAGCAAAAGAATGCTTTCTTTCTAAAATTTTCTTGAATAATTCTAAATTTTCATCTTTATTTTCTGCTCTTCTTAGTGTAAAAATGAGTTTAATATCAAAATTATAATCTTTATCATCTAATTTTAAAAGTTGATTTAATATCGAGTTTAGGTTTTCACTCTTACTAGAATAAGTAAAAAAGCTATTTTGTGTTTCATAAAGCTTACTATCTTTATAGTGTTTTTCTTGGATACACCTTGCTAAAAATTGCGTATAAATTCCACAAGTTTGCATACATTGCATAGCTTTTTGAATAAGTATGGATTTAAGATCTAAATTTTTCTTTTCTTTTTTTTGCATTAAGTTGGCAAGTTCTTGTGAATTTTGTATTAAAAATAAATTAGTGTTTTTGCCTTCTAAAAGATTCATTGCGCATTTAAGTGAAAATAAAAAATCACTTGCAAGTTTAAATTCACTTAATTCTTTTTCGTTGATAAAATTAAGCATATAGTTTTTAGGAGAATCTTTAAACAAAATACTTAAATTTTCTATATCAAGCTGCTCATCTAAACCGCCAAAATTTTTATTGATGTCAAATTCTTGCTTGATTAAAGGTTGATGATATGGGTTAAATTCTTGCAAGATTTTTAAAGCAAATTCTTCTTTTAACTCTTCTTGAGCTTGAGAAATTTTTTCTTTGATTTGTTTGAATAAAATCTTAGATCCACAAATATAACGATATTGTAAAATATTTTGTTTTAGCTCGTTTTTAGCTATATTATAAAGTCCATTTATTTCACAAATTTGATAATTGATATTTAAATTAATATCATTTAGTGAAGTAATAAATGCTTTCATTAAAGGCTTGATATTGTAAGCTTTTATATCTTTATAAATAAGTAATAAATCAACATTTTCTTTTATACTTAAATTCATTTTAGCATATTGTTTAATAGCGATAATACAAAAAGGGAATTTGTCATTATGCGGAAAATAATCATCAAAAAAATCACTCAAAACAAGCTCATAAACATCTTCTATAAAACGATCAATTTCTTTAGAGTGGTAAAAACTAAACGAGCCTTGTTTTAAAAAAAGTCTAGAGCAATAAGCTTCATAATCTTTTAAAGAATTTTTTAATTTTTGAATTTTTTGCATATTCATTTTTGATAATAATCCCTTTATTTTGATTTTTAATATCATACCAAAAATACTTTGTATTAAATTTTAAGTAAGTAGAAACTATAATTGTAATTTAAATTTAAAAAATGGTAAGAATATGCAAACAATTATAGAAAAACTAGAAAATCAAGAAAGATTAAATGAAGAAGAAGCTAATAAACTTTGGGATTTAGAGCTTTTTACTTTAGGCAAATACGCACAAAGAATTCGAACTAATTTGCATGGTAAAAAGGTTTATTTTAATATCAATCGCCATATTAATCCTACAAATATATGTGCAGATACTTGTAAATTTTGTGCTTTTTCAGCACACAGGAAAAATCCTAATCCTTATACTATGTCGCACGAAGAGATAATGAAAATAGTTGATGAAACAGTTTTAAGAGATACAAAAGAAATTCATATCGTTTCAGCACATAATAAAAACACTTCATGGCAGTGGTATTTGGAAATTTTTAAAATGATTAAAGAAAAATATCCATTTTTACATATTAAAGCCTTAACTGCTGCTGAGATTGATTTTTTAAGCAGGGCTTTTAATATGAGCTATGAAGAAGTGATAGAAAAAATGCTTGAATACGGCGTTGATTCTATGCCAGGTGGTGGGGCTGAAATTTTTGATGAAGAAATTAGAAAAAAAATTTGTCATGGTAAAGTAAGTAGTGAAAATTGGTTAAAAATTCATAAACTTTGGCATGAAAAAGGCAGACAAAGTAACGCCACAATGCTTTTTGGACATATAGAAAGTAGAGAAAATAGAATTAATCATATGATAAGATTGAGAAATCTTCAAGATCAAACTGGTGGTTTTAATGCTTTTATTCCTTTGGTTTGGCAACAAGATAATAGTTTTATTACGGGTAAAAAACCACTTGGTTCGGTAGAAATTTTAAAAACCTTAGCTATTGCAAGGATAGTGCTTGATAATATTAAAAATATCAAAGCATACTGGGCAACCATGGGTATAAATTTAGCTATGGTAGCTCAAGATTTTGGTGCAAATGATTTAGATGGTACTATAGAAAAAGAAAGCATACAAAGTGCAGGTGGGGCAAAAAGCTCAAATGGCTTGAGTTTAAAAACTTTTATAGAAATGATTCAAAGCTCAGGCTATATAGCAATAGAACGAGATAGTTTGTATAATGAATTAAAAACTTATTAAGGATAAAAATGGATTTTTTTAAACTTAAAGAACATAATAGTGATGTAAAAACTGAAATTTATGCAGGTATTGTTACTTTTTTAGCAATGATTTATATTATACCAGTTAATGCAAATATTATGAGTAATTCAGGTATGCCACTAGAAGCTTTAATTGTTGCAACTGCTTTAGTAACTATTATAGCTACTACTTTTAGCGCTTTTTTCTCTAATACTCCTGTGGCTATGAGTGTGGGTATGGGTCTAAATGCGTATTTTACTTTTAGCGTGTGTAATACCTATCAAATTCCTTGGCAAAGTGCTTTGGGAGCTGTGTTTTTATCGGGTATTGTTTTTACTTTATTATCTTTTACTAATTTTAGAATTTGGGTGATAAAAAGCATACCAAATGATTTAAGAAAAGCCATATCAGCAGGTATTGGAACCTTTATAGCCTTTATGGGACTTGTGCAAATGGGGATTATTACCAAAAGCGAAGCAACCTTAGTAGGTTTGGGCGATTTTTCAAGCACTAAAGTGCTTTTTGGATTGTTTGGTTTGTTTTTGGTTTTTGTTTTTTGGGCTTGGAGGATTAAAGCTGCGTTTATTTTAGCTGTTTTTGTAAGTGCTTTGTGTGCTTGGATTTTTGGTATTGATGGAGCCAAATTTCCTGAACAACTTTTATCTCTACCAGTTATTAGTGGAGATAATGGTTTAAGTGCTATATTTGGTAAGCTTGATATTAAAGGAGCTTTAGAGCTTAGTATGATTCCTATAGTGCTTACTTTTTTTGTTACTCAGCTTTTTGATAGTGTGGGCACAATCACAGGTGTAGGTTCAAGAGGAAAAATATTTGATGATCCAAAGCAAGGTGAAAAAAAATTAGGTAAAACCTTGGGCGCTGATGCTGCTAGTTCGGCTATGGGGGCTGTTATTGGAACTTCTACTGTAACTGCTTTTGTGGAAAGCTCAGCAGGGGTAGAAGCAGGAGGTAGGACAGGACTTACAGCTTTAGTTACTGCTATATGTTTTGTTTTTACTTTATTTTTACTGCCAGTATTTAAAGCTATTCCTGCAAATTCTATTTATCCTATTTTGGTGCTTGTTGGTGTTTTAATGTTTATGGAAGTTGCAAATATTAATTTTAAAGATAAAGCTATAGCAGTAAGTGCGTTTTTTATTATCATCATGATGCCACTGACTTATTCTATCACCACAGGTTTTGCTTTTGGATTTATTGCGTATTTATTTATGCGTATTATGCAAAAAGAATTTGATAAAATTAATCTTGGTATTATTGTATTAAGTGCGATTTCATTATTAGTATTTTTATTACAATTTTTATAGGAAGTGATTATGTATTATTATGCTTATGAAGAATTTCAAAAAGAAATTATTCCTTTTACGCGCAAAATTAAGGAAGAATTTAATCCTGATGTGTTACTTGCCATTGCAAGAGGTGGTATGACTTTGGGTCATTTTTTAGCAGAAGGTATGGGTAATAGAAACTTGTTTTCTTTAAATTCCATTCACTATGAAGATACCCAAAAGTTAGATACGATTAAAATTTTTAATATCCCTGATCTTAGTTCATACAAAAAAGTTCTTTTGGTAGATGATATTATAGATAGTGGTGAAACTATGATAGAAATCAAAAGAGTTTTAATGGACAAATATCCTCATTTAGAACTCAAAGTGGCAAGTGTTTTTTATAAACCTTCAGCATTATTAATCCCTGAGTTTTATATAAAAGAGGCTAAAGAGTGGATTGACTTTTTTTGGAGTATTAAAATTTAGCTTTAAATCAAATACAAATGCTATAATATATATTGACTTTATTTTGTTAAGAAAGGATGTCTTATGAGTTTAACAAGAAGAAAATTTCTAAAAGGACTTGCTGCTACTTCAGCGATTGCTTCGGTTAATCCTTTAATAGCCGCAAGTGAGGGAACTAAATTTTATGATACTAAAAAAATTCCTCACGCTACTCACTTTGGTGCTTTTTGGGCTGAAGTAAATTCAGAAGGAAAACTTGTAAAAGTTACACCACAACAATCTGACAAACATCCTTCTATTATCACTGATGCTATCATTGATAGAACTTATTCAGATACTAGGGTAAAATATCCTTGTGTTAGAAAAAGTTTCTTAGAAGGTAAAAAAAGACCTAAATTAAGAGGTAAAGAACCTTTTGTAAGAGTAAGCTGGGAAAAAGCTTTAGAGCTTGTATTGCAAAAATTAAAAGAAACTCCTATTGAAAATTTATTTAATGCAAGTTATGGTGCTTGGGGGCATGTAGGTTTATTGCACAATTGTAACTCAGTAGCAGGAAGATTTTTTAATACAGCTTTAGGTGGTCACATCGGCACTGATGGAGAGTATAGTAATGGAGCTGCTGGTAAGGTTAATGCTAGTATAGTAGGGGATTTAGAAGTTTATTCTTTACAAACTTCTCATGAGGTTATTTTAGAAAATACCCAAGTTTATGTTTTATGGGGAGCTGATCTTTATAAATGTAATCAAATTGACTTTAAAGTTGCAAATCGTGGTAATGATGAGTATTATAAAAAATACAGCAAATCAAATATCAAATTTATTAGTATTGATCCTCAATACACTCAAACAGCAGAGATTTTAAATGCTCAGTGGATTAAAATTCGTCCAAATACCGATGTAGCTTTAATGCTTGGTATGATGAATTATTTATATAAAAGTGGAAAATATGATAAAAAATTTATTGAAAAATACACTGATGGTTTTGACAAATTCTTACCTTATTTACTTGGAAAAACTGATGGTATTGATAAAACTCCAGCTTGGGCTGCAAATATTACTGGTGTTGAAGAAAAAGTTATTACCGCATTAGCAGATACTTTTGTAAAAAATAGAACTTTCTTAGCAGGTAACTGGGCTATGCAAAGAGCACACCATGGCGAACAAGCTGATTGGACTTTAATGGTTTTAGCTTCTATGATAGGTCAAGTAGGTCTACCTGGTGGTGGATTTGGTTTTTCAATGCACTATTCAGGCGGAGGACAAGCATTTTCAGGTGTAAGATTGCCAGTAGGTTTACCGCAAGGTAAAAATAATCTTGATACTAATATCCCTGCAAGTAGAATTTCAGAAGCAATATTAAATCCAGGCAAAACAGTTAAGTTTAAAGGTAAAGAAATTACCTATCCAAAAATCAAACTTATGTATGTAGTAGGTGCTTCTGTATTGGGTCATCATCCAGATACAAATGAGCTTATTAAAGCTTTAAGAACCCTTGATACATTAATCGTGCATGAACCTTGGTGGACTCCTATGGCAAAAATGGCTGATATTGTATTGCCTTCAACTACAACTTTAGAAAGAGATGATATTAGTTTTGGTGGTTCTTATTCTCAAGATTATGTTTATGCTATGAAAAAAGTAATTGAGCCTTATTTTGAAAGTAGAAATGATTATGATATTTTTGAAGAATTAGCAAAAAGAATAGGTGAAAGAGAGCATAAAAAATTCACCGGAAATAAAACAAAAGAGCAGTGGCTTGAAGGTTTTTATGGCAGAAGTGATTGTCCTTATTATATGGAATTTGCTGATTTTTGGAAACAAGGATTTATTCATTTTGAAGCTCCAAAAGAAGCTTATAATTTCGTAAGACACTCTGAATTTAGAGCTGATCCTGTGGCAAATAAACTTGCAACAGAAAGTGGAAAAATTCAAATTTATTCACCAAAATTTGAAAAATATAATTTAGAAGATTTTAAAGCACATCCAACTTGGTTTGAACCAGCTGAGTGGTTAGGTAATGAAAAATTAGTTAAAAAATATCCTTTCCATTTGTTAAGCCCGCATCCAAGATATAGAGTGCACTCTCAGCTTGATAATACTTGGGTAAGAGATTTGTATAAAATTCAAGGTAGGGAGCCTGTGGTGATTAATACAAATGATGCTAAAAAACTTGGTATTACTCATGGAGAAGTTGTAGAAGTATATAATGATCGTGGATCGCTTTTAGCAGGGGCTTTTGTAACAGATAATATTATGGAAGGGGTTATTAGTATCCAAGAGGGTGCTTGGTATGACCCTGAAGATGCAAGCGATAGTAAGCCAAGATGTAATGCAGGTCATGTAAATGTTTTAACAAGCTCAAGACCAACTTCAACTATGGCTCAAGCAACTAGCGTTAATACTTGTCTAGTGGGTATTAAAAAGCTAAAAGAAGTTATAAAACCTTATAACTCAACTACACCACCAGAAATTATAGGAGCTTAATAATGAAGAAGATTATATTAGCATTGACTTTTTTAGCTAGTGCTTTATTTGCTAAAGATATGTTTATTTTTAATGAAAAAGTAGATCTTTTAGATAGTGCTAGTAAAAAAGTGGTAGGGCAAATTTATGAAGGCTCTAAAGTAGAGCTTATAAAAGAAGAGGGTGAATATTCTTTGATTAAAGTTAAAGGCGAGGTTGTGGAGACAAATCCAAAAAGCCTCGCTTATACTAAAGATGGAATTTATCTTTTACTTACTTTAAATGCTAAAAATGCAAGCAATGAAATGGAATTTTTAGTTAAAAGTAAAGATTTAACCGATCAAGAAATTCTTGCTTGGGATGAGATAGAATTAACTTATTATGATACTTGTACAAGTTGTCACGCAGCGCATAAACCAAAAGAACATTTAATGGAAGAATGGGATGCATACTTATCTGCTATGCAAGGTTTTGCAAAAATTACTGATGCAGAAAAAGATAGAATTTTAAGATTTTTACAATCTCATGCAAGTAATGGACCTGTAAAACTTGACTAATCAAAAATGAAAAGGTATTTGCTAGCCGTTTTATTTTTTGATTTTTGTGCTTTATTGTATGGCATAAGCACTTTATCTATAAGCTACAACGAAGCACAAATTTATTTTTATGATCATAGCTTAATTGCTATGATCGCTAGATTAGGCACCACTCTTTTTGGTCAAAATGACTTTGGATTAAGACTTCCTTTTGTTTTATTGCACTCTTTAAGCTGTGTTTTATTATACATTTTAGCTTTAAAATATACCAAAACTTCTTTTGATGCTTTTATTTCTGTGGTGCTTTTTATATTGCTCCCTGGTAGTGTAGCTAGTGCTTTACTTATTAATGAATCAAGTATTGTGATATTTTTTACACTTTTGATTTTAGTATTATTTGAATATAAGAAAATATTTTTATTTTATATTTTATTGGTTTTAGTTCTTTTTGTAGATGGAAATTTTGCAATTTTATACTTATCTTTTTTCTTTTTTGCTATTTATAAAAAAGATAAATTACTTATTATATGTTCTTTGATTTTATTTGCTATCGCAATGAGTGTTTATGGATTTGATGCAAGTGGAAAGCCTAAGGGGTATTTTTTGGATACTTTGGGTATTTTTGCAGCTTGTTTTTCGCCTTTGATTTTTCTTTATTTTTTTTATGTTGTTTACAGAATTCTTTTACAAGATGATAAGCCACTTTTATGGTTTATTAGTGCAAGTACTTTTGTTTTTTGTTTAATTTTTTCTATAAGACAAAGACTTTTTTTAGAAGATTTTTTACCTTTTTGTGTGGTTTGTACGCCTTTGTTGATTCGCTATTTAATGTCTTCTTATCGCTCAAGAATGCCACAATTGCGCCTAAAACATAAAATTTTTATAGAATGTTCTTTGATATTTTTATTGTTTTTTTATCTTGGTATTGTTTTTAATCAAAGTTTTTATTATTTATTAAAAGATCCTAAAAAACATTTTGCCTATGATTATCACATAGCTAAAGAATTAGCTCTAAATTTAAAACAACACAATCTCACACATATTGCTACACAAGATAAAGAACTAGCCTTAAGACTTAAATTTTATGGTATTTCCAAAGGTAAGCTAGAACTTCATTCTAGTAAAAAAGCTAGTAAAATCTATGTTAGTTTAGGTAAGCATAAAGTATATTATTTTATAAAATGAAACAAGCTTTTACTTTAATAGAACTGGTTTTTGTTTGTATAGTATTATCCTTATTATTTTCTATGGCTTATGTTTATTATAAACCTGATTATTTGCGCTTGGGGGCTGAGCAAGTTTTAAATAAGACATTTAGCTTTAATGCAAAATGATTTTAGAGTTAAAGAATTTAATATTGCTAAACGAGAGTGGTTTAAGGCTAAATGGCAGCTGTATTTTATACGCTCAAAATCTGCCACTAATAATGAACAAACCTATACCATTTTTTTAGATAAAAACGGCGATGGCAATGCAAACATAGGTAAAAATATGATCAATAAAGACAGAGAAATAGCTGTTGATCTTATCAATCCAGATATATTAATGAACTCAGGTCAAAGTGGAGTGATAAATCAAAATGATTTCAAAGCAAATTTAAAATATAATATAGAAAAAACTTATGGTATATCTAAAGTTTTATTTGAAGGTGCTTGTAAAGGAAGTACGCGTTTAGTTTTTGATGATTATGGTCGTTTATATATGCCTTTAAAAAATGCTACACGTGCTTATGATAAACTTGCTTCTTTTAATAATGATTGCATTATAAGATTATCTAATAATCAAAATGAGCATATATGCATTATTATAAATCCCATTAGTGGCTATGCTTATATCCCTAAATTTTCTTCAAATAAATCACAAAATATTATACTTAATAATAAAAACATCTACTGTCATGCCTTATAAGATATATTGATGTTATATCACCCTG
>NZ_JANQCY010000007.1:0-106489 GCF_024723595.1 Campylobacter sp. LMG 7929
CACCACTTTCTTCTATGCTTTTTGGTAAAGGAAAAAATCCAAAATAAGCATACTTCACAATCCATCCTATAATCACACTATAAAAAGAAACAATCAAAATAGCACCTATTAAAGAAAAGCCGACTATAGACCAAGCTCTTTTGTGTTTTGGTGCTAAAGTATAATAAGCATTTACAGGATCTTTTTCACTAAGTTTTCCTATGCCAAGTTCTGCTAAAAATATCACAAAACCTACACCCAAAGTCAAAAGTAAATACAAAAGTACAAAGGCTGAGCCTCCATTTTGTCCTACTAAAGTTGGAAATTTCCAAGCATTTCCAAGCCCAACAGCTGAACCTGCCACTGCTAATACAAAACCTATTTTAGAAAATTTATCATTCATAAAAATAGCCTTAAATTTTATAAATACATGAAAAATATTTAATGTAGCTAAAAAAAACTTTAATTTATTTTAAAATACGCTTATTAATTTAAATTTCAATAATTTTAAAGCTATATTAATATATAATTTCGCTTTTATAAATCACGAGTAGGGATACGCAAGCCGAAAGGATTTAAATTTTATATCGAGGAAATACTATGAAAAAAATCGTATTTTTAATGCTAGCTTTAAGTGGTTTTGCATTTGCGGCTGAAGGCTCTATGAATCAATGGTTAGCTTCTTTTTCTATCTTAGCAGCAGGTTTAGGACTTGGTGTTGCAGCTTTAGGTGGTGCTATTGGTATGGGTAATACTGCAGCAGCAACTATAGCAGGTACTGCTAGAAACCCTGGTCTTGGTGGTAAATTAATGACTACTATGTTTATTGCTTTAGCGATGATTGAGGCTCAGGTTATTTATGCACTTGTTATTGCTCTTATCGCTCTTTATGCTAATCCATTCCAAGCATTAGTAGCAGCTTAATTATAAAAGCCCTTTTTAGGGCTTTATGCGGTTATGGTGGAACTGGTAGACACGCCATCTTGAGGGGGTGGTGCGCTCAGCGTGTGCGAGTTCAAATCTCGCTAACCGCACCATTTAAGGAATTTTAAAAAATGGTTTTTTATCTCTTAATTAGTGCAATAGCTTTTTTAATTCTTTTTTTTGCTATTAAAAAATATACACTAAAATTAGATGAGCAAGTCTTACTTGAACCCATTAAAAATGATATCTATCCTGAGTTTTGTGATCTTATTAACGAAGAAATAAGAAATATCAAAAACAATCTTTTGCAAAACACTTTTACACTTCAAAATGAAAATAATAAAGATAAATTTTTGGAAAATTTAAGCGATATGAGCAGAAAGCTTAACCATATTCAAACTATGAATTTAAGTAAAAAAAGCAATGCTTTATGGGAAGAAGCTCTTTTTGACTTTTTAAAAGATCTCGAAAAGTTTAATGAACAATACTTAAAGAATAGTGATGAGATTAATGATTCAATCAGAACTTCTTTGCAAGAAAAATTTTCTAATTTAACAAAAAACTAACACAAACAAATTATTTATTTCAAAAAACACTTTATAATTTTAAGCTATTTTTATAAAGGAAATTCATGTTTGTCAATAAGAAAAAAATCAATGAACAAATTATTCAATTAGAACAATCTAATCAAGCTTTTCAAGATATACTTAATGCTATTAGCAAAACTATGGCGATGATAGAATTTCAAACAGATGGAACCATCATGAGTGCTAATGAAAATTTTCTAAAAACTATGAATTACTCTCTAGATGAAATTAAAGGAAAACACCATAGTATGTTTTGCTTACCTGAAGTAGTAAAATCTCAACGCTATGTTGATTTTTGGAGAGATTTAAAAAGTGGTAAATCAAGAAATGGTCTTTTTAGACGCATCGCAAAAGGTGGAAAAGACATTTATCTTGAAGCTAATTATCTTCCTATTTTAGATCAAAATAACAAAGTATATAAGGTTATTAAATTCGCCAATGACATTACTCAAAGACACTATGAAATGCTTGATTTAAAAAATACCATAGATGCAGCTAATCGTTCTATGGCTATTATTGAATTTAATCCTTATGGAGAGATTTTAAATGCTAATGAAAACTTCACTCAAACTATGGGTTATTCACTAAATGAAATCAAAGGAAAACACCATAGTATGTTTTGTGAGGAAAAGTTTAGAAACTCAAAAGAATATACAATTTTTTGGGAAGAATTAAGAAGTGGTAAATTCCAATCAGGAAAATTTATACGCTTTGGTAAAAACAATAAACTAATCCATCTAGAAGCAAGCTATAATCCTATCAAAAATGATGATGGAGAAATTTATAAAGTTATTAAATTTGCAACAGATATTACCGAGCAAGTTGTAAGAGATGAGGAAAAACTAAAGCTCATTAGCGAGCTAGCAGAACAAAATGATAATTTAACTCAAGAAGGTGATAGTGTTATAGAAAATACGGTTCAAAATATTCAAAATATTGCCGAGATGATGAATAATAGTAGTAATTTAGTTTCATCATTAAATGAACAATCAGAAGAAATCAAAAATATCATTCAAACTATTAGTGATATAGCAGATCAAACCAATCTTTTAGCGCTAAATGCAGCTATTGAAGCAGCGCGTGCTGGAGAACATGGACGTGGTTTTGCCGTGGTTGCTGATGAAGTTAGAAATCTAGCTGAAAGAACTGGACATTCAGTAAATGAAATTACTACCACCATTAATTCTATCAGAAATGTAACAGCTGAAGTTGTACAAAGCATTAAAGATGGCTTAAGTGGCGTAAATCAAAGCGTGGATTTAGCCAAAGAAGCTAGAGAATGTATGGAAAAAATTAGAAATAGCTCAGCTCAAGTAGCACAAGCTATGCAAAATAAATAAGAGTTTTTAGCTTAAAAGCTAAAAACTTTTCCCGCTATAAAGCTTTTTTCTACCTTACCTTGCAAGGTATTATTTGCATATAAACCTTCCCCTTTAAAAGAAAGATTTTCTTCAAATACAACTAAATCAGCATCAAAACCAAGTTCTATTTTACCTTTGTTTAATCCTAAAAATTGCGCTTGATTATAACTTGTAAAATCACATAATTCTTTCCAAGTTAAAATACCTTCTTTTACTAAATATGTAAAACATAAACTCATATACATAGCTATAGCATTAACTCCAAAGTCTGCTTCATCAAAAGCTAAATCTTTTTTAGTGCTAGGAGTATGCAAAGAACTTAAGAAAGTAATTTTTTTATCTTGAAATAATTTTTTAAGACCTATTAATTCATTTTTTGCTCTTAGTGGAGGTAAAATTTTTGCTTGAGTATTGAAATTTTCACAAGCGTTTTCATCTTTGATTAAATGATGGATTGAAATTTCACTATATTGATCATGTAATAATTCAAATGATCTTGTAATTGCTAAAGAGTTAAAACAAGCTTTGTTTTTATAAAACTCCACCAATTCTTTCATTTTTGCTACTTCACTAGTCTCAGCTATATCGCTAATTCCTATAAGTCCTAATTCAAAACTTGTTTGCCCATCATTCATCACCCCATGATCATCAAAACTCTCATCAAAACACTTTAAAAATACCGGAGTTGATTTCATATTAGCATATTGCATACACTGTCTTAAATAATTTGCGCCTAAAGTACTTGAAAGCTCCAAACCTTTTGCACCCATATCAATTAAGGTAGCAATATTTTTTAATTTTTCTGTTTTATCTAATACATTAATAGTAGGTAAAACATTAATATCTAAAGATTTTAATTTATCAAAATAAAGTGCATAGCCTTGAGTGTTAGCTTCTAAACTATCTTTTAAAACAATAGTCCCTACCCCGCCTTTTAAGCATGCTTTTTCAAGATCATATAATTTATCTATACTAAATTCATTATCAAGCAAACTAACATTTAAATCAATAAACGAAGGAAGCAAAGTTTTGCCTTTTATATTAACAATATACTCATCATTATTTAAATCATTGGCAATTTGAGTGATTTTTCCATCTTCTATTTTAAGATCAAGTACTTGTTCACCATAAATTTTTGCATTTTTGATAATCATGATATTTCCTCCTTTGATGACATCAAATCTTTCAAAGATTCCCAAGCATTTTTACCCTCTAGCATTAAAACCACTTCATTGACAATCGGGGTATAAATTTGAAATTGCTTTGATAAGGCATGTATAGCATAAGCAGTTTGCACTCCTTCGGCTACCTCTCCAAGCTCCATTAAAATATCTTTTATATTTTTACCACTAGCCAAACTCAAACCTACCCTATAATTTCTTGATAGATTGCTTGAAGCTGTTAAAAATAAATCTCCAGCCCCACTAAGTCCTAAAAATGTTTCTTCTTTAGCACTAAAAAACTGCCCAAAACGGTGCATTTCTACTAAACCTCTTGAGACTAAAGAAGCTCTTGCATTATTGCCTAAATTTAAGCCATCACAAACTCCGCTTGCAATTGCTAAAACATTCTTATAAGCACCACAAATTTCAGCACCTTTAACATCAGAACTTGTATAGGTTTTAATATAGTTTGGAAAAAAACTTGCAAATTGATTACAAAGTTCTTGATTTTTACCACTAATAACCAAAGCACAAGGTTTTTTTTCTAGCACTTCGCTTGCAAAAGAAGGTCCACTTAAAAAACAAAGTCTATCACTACTTATGAACTCACCAAAAACCTCATCCATAAATTTTAAACTTTTGCAATCAATACCCTTAGAAGCTACAAGAATTTTTTGATTTAAATCTTTAAAATTATTTGCAAGCCATTCATGTATTCCTTGAGCATATAAAGCAAAAACCAAATATTCATACCCTAAAGCTTCTTTGGTGCTAACAAAATAAGAAAGATCTTTTTCGTGAAAAGAAGTTATCACGCATTCATTTTTAACACTCAATGCATCATATAAAGCACTTCCCCATTTTCCTGCACCAATAACTGCTATTTTCATATTTAACCAAGTTTTGCTTTTAAAATTTCATTTACCTTAGCAGGATTAAACGCACCCTTGCCTGCTTTCATTGCCTGACCGACAAAGAAACCAAAAAGTTTATCTTTACCACTTTTATATTCAGCTACTTTATCTTCATTGTTTGCTAAAATTTCATCAACAATCTTTTCAATAGCACTATCATCGCTTACTTGTTTTAAACCAAGTTTTTCAATAGCATCATCAATTTCAACTTCTGTATTTTCAAACACATAAGCTAAAATATCCTTACCTGCTTTAGCACTAATAACACCTTCTTCTATGCGTTTGATTAAAACAGCTAATTTTTCTTGTTTTATAGGTGAGTTTTCTATAGTTAATTCACCTTTTAAAAGCCCCATTAACTCAGTTGTAAGCCAAGTAACACAAAGTTTTGGGTTTAATTTTTGACCAATTAAATACTCAAAATATCTACAAAGCTCTAATGAAGAAACAATCACTTCACTATCGCTTTCTTTAATACCTAATTCATTAACAAATCTAGCTTTTTTCTCATCAGGAAGTTCAGGTATATTTTGACTTAGCATTTCATCATCTAAAATTACAGGTAAAAGATCAGGATCAGGAAAATATCTATATTCAGCAGAATCTTCCTTACCTCTCATACTTCTAGTAACCAAATTAACCGTATCAAATAATCTTGTTTCTTGCACAACTTCTTGATCGTATTTTCCATCTTCCCAAGCTTCACTTTGGCGTTTTACTTCATACTCAATCGCCTTTTGGATAAAACGGAATGAATTTAAATTTTTAATCTCCACTCTAGTATAAAGCTTATCATCATCCTTTGGACGAATACTAACATTAGCATCACATCTAAAACTACCTTCTTGCATATTTGCATCTGAAATATCTAAAAATCTTATAATAGAATGAAGCTTTTTCAAATAAGCCACTGCTTCATCAGAACTTCTAAGTTCAGGCTCGCTAACGATTTCAAGCAAAGGTGTACCTGCTCTATTTAAATCTACTTTTGAAAAATTACTTTCATGTATATTTTTCCCTGCATCTTCTTCTAAATGAGCTCTAGTGATACCTATGCGTTTATTTTCTCCATTTACATTGATAAACAGTTCACCATTTTCTACTATGGGAATATCAAATTGCGAAATTTGATAAGCTTTTGGCAAATCAGGATAAAAATAATTTTTTCTATTAAAAATACTTTTTTTATTTATAGTTGCATTAACTGCTTTTCCAAATGCTATAGCTTTTTTCACCGCTTCTTGATTTAATACAGGCAAAGCACCTGGTAAAGCTAAACATGTTGGGCATACATTAGTATTTGATTTTTCTCCAAAAGAAGTTGCACATGAGCAAAAGATTTTTGTTTTGGTATTTAATTGTGCATGAACTTCAAGTCCTATAACAACTTCAAACATTAAAATTTTCCTTAGAATTTTTTGTTTATTCTAGCGTTTTTTATTTCAAAAAGAGTTTAAAAAAGAATAAAAGAGGAATATTAAAAAGAAAAAAGCAAAAAATATTTTTTGCTTTTTAAAAATTAATGATGTTCATCAACTACAGTCGCACCTGCTAAATAAACATAAGTTAAAATCATAAAAATAAACGATTGCAAAAATGCCATAAAAGTTAAAAGCATATAAGCAGGCAATGGTGCAACCCAAGGCACAAGAGCTAAAATAACTGCTAAGAATAAATCATCTCCTTTGATATTACCAAATAAACGGAAAGATAAAGAAATAACTCTTGAAAAATGAGAAACCACTTCTATAGGAAACATTAAAGGTGCTAGAATTTTAACAGGTCCCATAAAATGTGCAAAATACTTAAAAAATCCTTGAGTTCTAATGCCTTCAAAATGATAATACACAAATACTATAATAGCTAAAGAAGCACTAAAATTTAAACTAGCACTTGGAGCTTCAAAACCTGGGATAATTCCTATAATATTACTAAAAAACACCATAAAACCTATAGTTGCAACTAAAGGCAAGTATTTTCTAGCAGCTTCATCACTACCCATGGTATCTCTACCCATGCTTAAAATGCCTTCCATATAAGCCTCAGCTAAATTCTGACTACCTCTTGGGACAATTTGCATGGATCTTGTAGCAAGTTTTGCTAAAATCAAAGAAATCACAACCACTATACCCAAATGAAAAAAGTATGCAAAAGTGTGACTAGAATCTATAAAAGAACTAAATAAAAATAAATCTTTCATTAAAAATCCTTAGCAGAATAAATATTTCAAAGCTAATATTATAAAAAAAAATTGCTTATATTTTAATGAAAATTCATTTTATTAGCACAAAAATATCCACCCAAAATCGCACCTGTAAAACCACCTCCAGGAAATATAAAAGCATTAGCAAAATATAAATTTTCTATACTTTTACTTTTGTAGTGCAATCTGTATTTAACCCCTTCTTGATCTTGAGAAAATCCATAAATTGCACCCTCATAAGCTTTAGTATATCTTTGTATAGTTTTTGGCGTAGCTAATTCTTGATGGATTAAGTGTGAGCTTAAATTTGGAAATATCTCATCTAGTCTTTGCACTATAGCTTTTAATACCTCTTCTTTTTTAGCTTTATAATCTTGTTTATTTAAATCCCATTCACTATAATTTGAACTAAAAGCTACAACACCTATGTATCTATCGCTAGCTAAACCACTATCAATTTTAGAATAATTCACAAAAGCCATAGGTCTTTTTTTGATATCTAGTTTTAAAATATTAGTATTTTCATATGAACTATTTAAAAAATCATCTTCAAATATAAAATTGCAATAATCCATATTTTCATAAATTTTAGAAATATCTTTATCATAAATAAAATAAGCACTTACCAAAGAACAAGCACGCTTTTTAGACTCTATTGCTTTGATTTCTTGGGTTAAATTTAAATCTTTAAGCAAGTCTTTATATACGATTAAAGGATCACAATTTGCAATGATATTTTGCGCATAGATGGTGTGTTTTTGATTATTTTGAATGTATTCTACTCCATAAGCTTTTTGATCTTTTGTGAGTATTTTAACAACTTCAGCCTTAGCTAAAACCTGTCCTTGATTTTCTTTTATAACCTCAGCCAAAGCATCACTTAAAGCTTGTGAACCACCTTTAATATATACCCCACCATCATAATAATGCTTTTGAGCAATGCCATGAAAACTAAAAATAAATTCCTTACTATCATGATGATAATAACTCATATTTGCATTTAAAATCTTTTTTAACTTATCATTTTTAATATAAGCATTTAAAACATCATAAACTTTTTTATTAAACAATCTATTTTTGATAAATATCCAAGAAGTGCTAAATGGAAATAACAATAGTTCACTTAATTTTAAATCCCAAGGAAACCTTCGAATAGCATAAGCTTGCGTTTTTATAGCCTTAAAATATTTATCAATGCCTTTACTTTCTTGTGGAAATTCTTTTTTCAAAACCTCTTTTACGTTTTCTATACCATGAGGCAAAGTTAGATTATAATTTTTACTTTTAATACTCCATGCGCTTGGTAAAGGTAAAATTTCAATTTTATTTTTTATACCAAGTTTTTCAAAAACCAAATGTTTCATATCAGTTTTTGCTTCACCTAGATCCATCTCATGAAGCCCCGCATCAATCAAAGCACCTTTTCTTTTAAAACAAGTAGCACAACCACCAATTAAAGAATGCTGTTCTAAAACTAAAACTTTTTTACCATTTCTAGCTAAAAAAGCACCCGCGCTTAAGCCTCCAAGACCTGAACCTATAATAATTACATCAAATTTTACATCCATTCTAAAACCTCACGTAATTCTTTGGCTACAAAACATTTTAAACCAAGTTCTTCCATAGGTTTTACAGGCACTATGGCATTTTTAAATTTTTGCATTTTAGCTTCTTTTAAACGCACATCAAGCGAAAATACTTCTTTAATCTCACCATTTAAACTAAGCTCACCCACAAAAACACTATCTTTGCTTAAAGGGCGGTTTTTAAAACTTGAAATAATCGCTGCAACCACCGCTAAATCTGCCGCAGTTTCACTAATTTTCACCCCACCACTTACATTAATAAACACATCATAATGACCCAAAGGAATTTCAAGCTTTCTCTCAAGTAAAGCTATGAGCATATCTAAACGGTTTTTTTCATAACCTGTTGCACTGCGTTTTGGGTAAGCACTCTCACAAACTAAGGCTTGAATTTCTAGTACTAAAGCTCTGCTTCCTTCCATCACTACACTCAAAGCGCTACCACTTACTGCCTTGCCACGCGTAAAAAATCTATTAGCTATATCTTTAGCACTAATTAAACCCTTAGAAGTCATTTCAAAAATACCAACTTCAGAAATATTTCCAAAACGATTTTTAAAACCTCTTAAAATTCTTATTTCTTTATTAGCATCACCTTCAAAATAAAGCACTACATCTACCATATGCTCTAAAATTCTAGGTCCAGCTATAGCTCCATCTTTAGTAATATGACCTATGATAAAAGTGCTAATATTATTAGCCTTAGAATAGCGCATTAACTCAAAAGTAATTTCTCTAACTTGAGTAATACTACCTGCTGCTGAAGTAATTTTATTAGAATATAAAGTTTGTATAGAATCAATAATTAAAATTTCATAATCTTTTTTAGAAAGCTCACTTAAAATATCTTCCAAGCAAAGTTCAGTAAGTAAAAATAAATTCTCGCAATTTGCATTCAAACGATCTGCGCGCAGTTTGATTTGAGATTTACTCTCCTCTCCACTTACATAAAGTACTTTTTTACCACTTTTAGCCAAATTAGAAGCAATTTTTAATAAAAGTGTGGATTTTCCAACCCCAGGTGAACCCCCAATTAACACCAAAGAGCCCACAACAAGCCCACCGCCTAAAACTAAATCAAGTTCATTATCATCAGTGCTAATGCGAGTGAAATTTTCTGCTATAACATCATTTATACATACTGCAGAACTTGGAGTGTTTGAGAGTGAATTTAACTCTTTTAAAACCTTAATTTGTTCTTGCTTTAACTCAACAAAACTATCCCAAGAACCACATTCAGGACATTTACCTAGCCATTTACTTTGTTGATTTCCACAAGCTTGGCATTCAAATAAAATATGTTTTTTAGCCATAAATTATGCAAAAATCTCTTCAACTAAAGTTTTAACATATTCATTAGGATTAAACTCATGAATTTGTCCTAGTTGCTCCCCTACTCCTACATATAAAATAGGAAGCTCAAGTTCCCTTGCTATACTAAACAAAGCCCCACCTTTAGCGGTTCCATCAAGTTTTGTAATAATCACTCCATCAAGTTTTACTAAATCATTAAAAGCTTTTGCTTGCAAAATTCCTGCCACACCTTGAGTACCATCAAGTACAAGGATTTTTCTATGAGGAGCTCCCTGCATAGCTTTATCACTTATACGAACAATTTTTTCAAGCTCATTTGCAAGATTTTTTTGATTTTGCAAGCGTCCTGCTGTATCTAAAATAACCCTATCATAGTTTTTTGCCAAAGCTTTAGAAATAGCATCATAAGCAACTGCTGAAGGATCATGTCCTTGTGAAGTAGCTATGATATCTATATCTAATTTTTGCGCCCATAATTTTAACTGCTCTATAGCTCCTGCCCTAAAAGTATCACAAGCTCCAAGTATAACCTTTTCACCATTTTCTTTATGCAAATGTGCCATTTTAGCAATGCTTGTGGTCTTACCCACTCCATTTACACCTAAAATCAAATCCACAAAAGGTTTGGCATTAGCAAGTTCTGGCTTATCATAAATAAAATAAGTTCCCATAACACGCTCTAAATCGGCCTTTTTAACCTCATCATTTGGAGGAAGATAGTAAATGATCTCTTCAACTATCTCATACGCCACATCAGCTTCTAAAAGCATTTCTTCAAGTAAATCTTTAGTAATGATTTTATTTGAAGCCTTAACTAAATGAATACTTTCTAAGGTTTTTTTCAAACCATTTTTTAAAAATCCAAACATCACATTATCGCTTTTTGTATATCTATATCTAGCATTTCTTCAGGGATTATCCCTAAATACTCTTTAATCTTTTCACCTTTTGTATTAAATAACACCATTGTTGGTACAGAACTGACATTTAAAACTTTAGAAAAAACAAAATTATTCTCTCCTATAGCTACTGGAAATTTAATTTTTTCATCTTCTATAAAAGTTAATATTTCTTGCTCTTTATTTTCTTCTAAAAAAAGCGCTATTACTTCAAATCTATCTTGATATTTATTATTTAGATTATTTAAATGTGGAATTTGAGCCTTACAAGGTGCACACCAAGTCGTAAAAAAAACAAACAATTTAGCTTTAGCTGTATCATCAAAATTAAATGCTTGCTCATGATATTTTACATACATTTTTCTACCATCTAAAAATTTTAAAGTAAAATCAGTATTTTCACTTTGAGTTAAACTTGCATTGTCTATATTTTCAATGCTAGAATTTTCTTTATCACTCGAACATGAAGTAAAAAATATCATAATAAAAATTACTAAAAAAATTTTAAATTTCAAATCTTATCCTTATGATTTTTTAAGCTTAAAAGTATAACATAAAAAGTTAAAAACTTTAAGGAAAGCCTTGATAAAAAACAATTTTAGAATAAAACAAAAATCCAAAATGCATTTAAAATTAAAGTATCAATACAAAAGGGATTTTTTGGTTTTTCAAGAAATAAAGAAAATTCTAAATTTATGCAAAAATTGTAGAAATATCCTTATATATATCCCTTTAAAATATGAAATTAATCTTTATAAATTCAGGCATTTTCTAACAAAAAAATATCAAATTTTCGTCCCATTTATGCAAGATAAAAGTTTAAAGGTAGTAAAATTAAGATTAGCTCTTGAAAAAAAGAGCTTTGGGGTGTATGAGCCAAAAGATTCTTTTTTGCAAACTCGCATTGATGTTGCGATTATCCCTGTAATAGGTGTAGATGCAAAATTAGGAAGAATCGGTCATGGTCAAGGTTTTTACGATAGGTTTTTTGAAAGCATTTCTTATAAAAAACCTTTGGTTATTTTTACGCAAATGATCGATGCAAAATCTGATCAATTTTTTAGCCAAGATCATGATATAAAAGGAAATTTTTATATAAACCCTTATAAAAAATATTTTAGGAAAGTTAAAAACAATGATAGAAATATTAGTCGCATTAATAGCCGTTTTTATAGGCGGAGGGATTGGGTATATAGTCGCCAAAAAGATTAATGATGCAAATTTCAATATCTTTTTAGAGCAAGCAAAAGCAAAAGCAAAAGCCATTGAATATGAAGCTGAACTAACACTTAAAGATGCTAAAAATTCGGTTGCTGAAGCTGAATTTGCGGCAAAGAAAAAATTTGATGAAAAAATTCAAAAACTTCAAAAAGAACATTCTATTAAGCTAGAAGAGCTTAATAAAAAAGAACAAAATCTTCATTATCAAGAAAAACTTCATGAGGAAAACAAAAACAAGCTGGCAAAAGAACAGCAAGCTATAAAAGCTTTACATGAGGAAAATGAAAATTTAAAACAAAATTATGAAACAAAGCTTAGTGAAGTATTAAAAATTCTTGAACATTCAGCTGGTCTTACACAAGAAGAAGCAAAAAATATAGTTTTACAAAAAGTAGAAGAAAACTCAAGAGCTGAAATTGCTCATATTGTTAGAAAATACGAAGAAGAAGCTAGAAATGAAGCCAAAAGAAAAGCTAATTTTATCTTAGCGCAAGCTACTTCAAGATTTGCAGGGGAATTTGCTGCTGAAAGATTAATTAATGTGGTAAATATCAAAAATGATGAGCTAAAAGGTCGTATTATAGGTAAAGAAGGAAGAAATGTTAAAACCTTAGAAATGGTTTTGGGTGTTGATATTATCATCGATGATACACCTGGAGCAATTATAGTAAGTTGTTTTAATCTATATAGACGCGCCATTGCTACAAAAGTGATTGAACTTTTAGTTGAAGATGGCAGAATTCAACCTGCAAAAATAGAAGAAATTCATGAAAAAGTTTGCAAAGAATTTGAAGATAATATCTTAGAAGAAGGTCAAACTATAGTAATGGATTTAGGACTTAATAATATACATCCTGAAATTGTTAAATTAATAGGAAAATTAAGATATAGAGCAAGTTATGGCCAAAATGCTCTAGCACATTCTTTAGAAGTGGCACATTTGGCTGGAATCATAGCAGCTGAGTGTGGCGGGGATGAAAAATTAGCAAGAAGAGCTGGGATTTTACACGATATAGGCAAGGCTTTAACACATGAATTTGAAGGCTCTCATGTGGATTTAGGAGCTGAACTTTGCAAAAGATACAAAGAACATCCTGTTGTGATTAATGCAATTTATGCTCATCATGGGCATGAAGAAGCTATTAGCATAGAATCAGCTGCAGTTTGTACAGCAGATACACTAAGCGCTGCACGCCCTGGAGCAAGACGTGAAGTTTTAGAAGCCTTCTTAAAAAGAGTGAGCGAACTTGAAGATATAGCAAAGAGTAAAGAAGGGGTTAAAAAAGCTTATGCTATTAATGCTGGTAGGGAAATTAGAGTTATTGTTAATGCAAAATTAGTCAATGATGATGAATCTGTGCTTTTAGCTAAAGAAATAGCTGAAGAGATTCAAGAAAAAGTTCAATACCCTGGCGAAATAAAAGTTAATGTTATCAGAGAGCTTAGAGCGATTGATTTTGCAAGATAAGGTTTTTCATGCAAGAAATGATAGATAATCTAAGTACTTATGGCTATTTGATTTTATTTTTTTATTCTTTTGGTGGAGGTATGGTTGCTATACTTGCTGCAGGAGTGCTTTGTGCAAGTTCTACTAAACTTGATTTGCATTTATGTATATTTTTAGCCTTTTTAGCTAATACCATAGGCTCAACCTTGTTGTTTATCTTGGGAAAATACTATAAAAAAGACATAATGCCTTATTTTAAAAATCATAGAAGAAAAATCGCTCTTGCTATGATGAAAATCAAAAAATACGGTGACTTGCTTTTAGTAGTGCAAAAATTTATCTATGGAGTAAAAACTATCATTCCTATAGCAGCAGGTCTTTGTAAATTTAGCTTTGTAAGATTTTTTATCATCAATACCTTAGCTAGTTTAATTTGGGCTGTTATTTTAGGTTATGCTGGTTTTATTTTTGGAAATACCCTAAAAGAAGCTTTTGAAGCATTTGCCAACTATCCTTACATAGCTCCTGTTTTTATAATCACTTTAATTTTTATTATATGGTTATATTTATCACGCTTTTCTAAGAAAAAATGAGTTTAAAATTCTCTATAAAAGAAACTTATAGAGAATTTTTTATTTTATTATTGTGTTTTTTAGCAATTTTTAGTTTAAATCTCATCTATGAGTATAAAAAATATCAAAATTTTAAACTTACTAAGCATTTATTACTTAAAGATAACATCGTTTTATCTTCTTATGAAAAAACTAATAAAAAAGGTAAAAAATATCAAGTTTTAAAACTCAAAAATTCTGATTTTATTTTTTACACCACTAGCTTTAAAGATCTAAATTTAAGTAAAAATGATATGATAAATCTTAGAATTATCACTAAAAATATTAACTTTAAAGATTATCTTAGTAAAAGTTTTTATGCACCAAGTTATGATTTTAACAAAACTAAAACACAAAAAGAAAATACACTAATAAGATATTTTTTAAATCAACATCATAATGAAAAAGTCAAAGAATTGTATGGGGCTTTATTTTTTGCCAAAAATGTATCAAGTGAGCTTAGAAATGATGTAAATTTTTACAATATTGCACATTTAATTGCTATTAGTGGATATCATTTGGGCTTGTTATTTAGTTTTTGCTTTTTGATTTTTGCTCCTTTATATGCTTTTTTTCATAAACGATATTTTCCTTATAGAAGTTTAAAGCTTGATATTAGTATTTTTGCTTTCTTGCTTTTAGTTTTTTATATATTTTTAATAGATTATAGCCCTTCTTATACAAGAGCTTTACTGATGAGTCTTTTTGCTTTTTATTTATTTAGTAAAAATATTAAAATACTTAGTTTTAAATTTTTATTTTTAAGTATAGTCTTTTGCATTAGCATTTTTCCAAAACTTCTTTTTAGTGTTGGGTTTTTATTTTCTATTTTAGGAGTTTTTTATATTTATTTATATCTTCATCATTTAAAAGATCAATTTTCAAATTTTACTCATGTTTTTTTGCTAAATATCTGGACTTTTTTAGCAATGATTATCCCCGTCTTATACTTTTTTTTCCTCTACTTAGCTTTCAGCAATTTTTAGCCATACCTTTAAGCTTAACCTTTGTGGTATTTTATCCTTTGGTTTTAATCTTGCATATTTTTTCTTATGGAAATTTATTAGATTTATATCTAATGCATTTTTTTGAGTTTAAAATGCATGCGATTAATCTATCAATACCTTTTGTGTTTTATTTTATTTATTTAATTTTATCTTTAATCGCTATATTTAATAAATACTTAGCTCTTTTTGTAGTTTCTCTTGGGTTTATTCCCTTTATTTTCTTGATTTAAAAGCAAATAAGCCTTTAAGCCTAAAAGATAAATAATCCAAGAAATGTAAATCCACAAAAAGAAAAATAATATTACAGAAAAAGAACCATATACATTTAAATAAGTTTTATTATATACAGCATAATATACAAAAATCATCTTAGAAATATACCAAATTACAGAAGCGCCAAAAGAACTAATAAGTAAGGTTTTTAAATCACCTTTTTTGCTTACTGAACTTGAATAAGAGACAAAAAATAAAGCCCATATAATCACATAGGGTAAAATCTCAAAAAAATTTAAAGCAATATTAAAATCATCTAAGGTTTTTTGTATAAAACCTGAAATATAAAAACTCACACCAAGTCCAAGCGGAGTTAAAGTTGCTAAAGTCCAATAAGAACTTATACTATGCCAAAGACTTTTAGAATCTTCCTCTAAAAGCTTATTAATCACATAATCATAACCTGAAAAAAAAGCCAAAGAAGTCAAGGCCATAGCCAAAAGCCCTATAAGTCCTAAATTTACGCTGTTTTTTAAAAAGGTATTGATATACTGTATGATTAATTCTTGTTGAGTTGGGATTAAAAAAGTAAAAATTAAATTTTTAATTCTTTCTTGATACATTTCAAAACTTGGAATTTGGGTAAAAACCCAAAAACACAAAAACAAAAGTGGTATTAAAGATAAGATAGTATAAAAGCTCAAAGCTGCAGCATAATTTAAAATTTCTTTATCTCTTAAAGCTAAAAGAATTTTAAATAAGTTTTTAAAACTCATCAAAGTCCCATTTTGAAAGGATTGAGTATATTATTTGGATCAAATGCTTTTTTGATATTTCTCATTAAGTCCATTTCAGCTTCACTAAAAGCAAGCTTCATAAAAGGAGCTTTTGAAATGCCTATGCCATGCTCTCCACTTAAAGTCCCACCTAAAGAGACCGTAAGCTTAAACACCTCTTCCACAGCTTCATAACCTTTTTTAACTAATTCAGGATTGTTTTTATCACTTACCATTACATTGGTATGCACATTACCATCGCCAGTATGACCAAAACAAGGGATTTTAAAACCATATTTTTTAGAAATTTCAGCTATGCCTTTTAAAAGCTCAGGTAGTTTTGAACGTGGCACTGTAATGTCTTCATTAAGTTTTAAATTTCCATACATTGCTATGCTTTGAGAGCAATTTCTTCTAGCAAACCAAATATTAGTTGCTTCTTGTTCATCTTTTGCTATTTTAAACTCTCTTACACCAGATTCATAAAAACTTTCTTGCAAGATTTTCAAATCTGCTTCAATAGCCTCTTCTACATTACCATCTACATCAGCTATTAAAATCGCACCCGCATCCATAGGCAAGCCTTTTTGGAATTTTTGCTCTAATGCTTGTATGCTTAATTGATCTAAAAATTCCATAGATACAGGAGTTACACCTTTGGCTAAAGTTTTATAAACTGCATTCATTGCTTCATCAATGCTATTAAAAATCCCCATAGCTGTCTTTTTAAACTTTGGCAAAGCAACTAGTTTTAAAGTAATCTCGCTAAGCACAGCCAAAGATCCCTCGCTTGCTATTAAAATTCCAGCTAGATTATAACCTGCTACATCTTTTATGGTTCTTTTACCTGCTCTAATGATTTCTCCATTAGGTAAAACTGCTCTTAAGGCCATTACATAATCTTTAGTTATACCATACTTAGCAGCCCTCATACCCCCTGCATTTTCGCTTACATTTCCTCCTAAAGAAGAATACTCCATGCTAGCAGGATCAGGCGGATAAAATAAACCATATTCTTTTACTTTTTCTTGTAAAGCCATATTTATCACACCAGGTTGTACTACTGCGACTAAATTTTCAAGATCAATTTCTAAAATTTTATTCATATGTTTTTCAAAGCTTAGCACCACTCCACCATTAACAGCCAAGCTTCCACCGGTAAATCCGCTACCTGAGCCCCTAGGAATGATGATGATTTTATTTTCATTGCAATATTTTAGAATTTGACTAATATCATTTTCATCTCTTGGGAAAAGCACTCCATCGGGTAAGTAATGCTTTTTAGTGGCATCATAACTATACGCTCTTTTATGGATAGGATCAAAATGCGCATTTTCAACCCCTAAAAGATCTTGAAAGAATTTTTGATGAATTTCTTGCATTATTTTTCTCTAGTTAAGCTAATTAATTTTTCATAATATACATAATAATTTCCAATAGCCTCATCATTTAAGCTAAAAATATCACTTTTATAACCTGTAATTCTTGAATAAAATGGAATTTGCAAACTTTGAGCTTGCGGTATGGTAAATTCTTCTATCTTGCCAAAGTCTTGACAATCAACTATCTCAGCTTTATTTTCTAAAGCTACTACTAAAAGCCCTACAGCATTTTTTGAACAAAAAGATCTAAAATCTGATCTTCTTGGGGTTTGGCGGTATTCTTGTATCATATGAGCACCAAATAAATCAGGGTGTAAAAAATAAAGTCCATTTAATTTTTGAGCTATAAAATCATACACATTTTTATCAGGAGCTATAATCAAGGCTCTATCATATAAATAATTTAAAACTATTTTATCGCCTACTTGTGGCAATACATTTGGTAAAGGCATAGCATCTTGAGCTAGCATATCAAAAACTTTAAATTGTAATTTAACCAAGCCATTTTCACGCCCTATCACACTAGCTCTTGCAATGATAGATTTTTGTGTATCAATTTCATGTACAACTATACCACTTGAGTGCAATAAAATTCTAGGATCATCTTTTATATAACCATAAATATCATCTACTTTTTCAAGTTTTGTTTGTATTAAATCAAAATTTTTAGCTTGTAAAAATGCTAAAAAACAGCAAAGCATTAAGATAATTCTTGACAATTTATACTCCTTAAAAAGTGTAAAAATAAATTATATTGTTTTTTTCTTACAAAATTGTAAGAAAAATTAAGTAAAATACAAATTTATGTTTAAATTTTAGAAGGCTTTAGATTATCATGAAAAAAATTTTCATATCTTTACTTATATCCATAAAACTTTTTGCTATTTCAAGTGTTGAAGAACTTTCTTGGGAAAATGGCAAAACTTTACTTGATTTTTTACAAGATCATTCTATACCACTTAATTTATATTATAATCTTGATGGAGAAGATAAAGAACTAAGTGCAGAAATCACAAGTGGTGTTAAATACCAAATGCTAAAAGATGAACAAGGTGAACTTGAGCAAGTTTTAATCCCAATTAGCGATGATTTACAAATTCATATTTACAAAAACACTGAAAATAAATTCGTATTGAGTTTTACTCCTATTTCTTACACTAAAGAAAAACGAACTATTCGCGTAGCTATTAACAACTCAGCTTATCAAGATGTTTATGATGAAAGTGGCAGTGTAACCTTAGCAAGAGCCATGGTGAGAGCTTTTAAAAATAGTGTTAACTTTAAAAATGTCAGAAAAGGCGATAGTGTAGTATTAATTTATGAGCAAAAAAGAAGATTAGGAAGACTTTTTGGCGATATTAATATCCAAGCAGCTTTAGCTAACATTAGAGGCAAAGAATATTCTGTGTTTTTATATAAAGATTCTTATTATAATGCTCAAGGAAAAGAACTTGAAAATTTCTTTTTAACCAAACCTGTTAAATACACAAGAATTTCAGATCGCTTTACTAGGGCAAGATATCATCCTATCTTAAAACGCTATAGAGCGCATTTAGGTATTGACTATGCTGCTCCAACGGGTACTCCAGTTAAGAGCGCAGGAGATGGGACGATTAGCTTTGTTGGGACAAAAGGTGGTTATGGCAAGGTTGTACAAGTAAAGCATGTATCAGGCTATATGACTTTATATGCTCATCTTAGTCGTTTTGCAAAAATCAAACGCGGTCAAAAAGTCAAACAAGGCCAAGTGATTGCTTATGTAGGCTCTACTGGTATGAGTACTGGGCCACATTTGCATTTTGGACTTTATCTAAATAACAAAGCAATTAATCCTGAAACCATAGTAAAAATTCCAAAATCAAGCCTAAGCGGTAAAAACAAAGAAGAATTTTTAAAAATGGCAAAAGAGTATGAAAATCGCTTGCAAAGCATTGATGAAAACTATAAAAATCCACCAAAAGAACAAAATATAGAAAATTCTATGGAGCTTTGAGATGATGAATGATTTTTTAGAAGCACAAGAACTTTTAAAAAATATTTCCAAAGATCAAAGCACCTATGAAACCAATGAAGCCCTAAAGACTATCAAAAGATATAACGAAGAGCTTTATTTGCAAACTCTTAAATCTTTTGATACTTACACACTTGCAAATGTAGCTACTATAACACCTGAACATATCTTAGAAGATATTTTAGAACACTTAAGCATTATAAAGATTGCAAAAGCAGTAGAAGAGCTTGAAAGTGATGATGCAACAGACTTAATTAAGCGCTTTGAAGAGCTAAATCCGCAAAAAACTTTAGCCATTTTAAACCGCTTAAGCTCAGAAGATAAAGAAGAAATTTTACGCCTTAAAAATTATGATGAAAATACTGCTGGTGCTTATATGCAAACAGAAATTTTTACAGCTTCTATTGATGAGAGTATAGAAAAAGCTATTAAAAGATATAGAATTTTAAAACACTCAGGACAAGTAGATCAAATTTTTCAAGTTTATATCATAGATAATCAAGGAAAGCTTTGCAATGCTATCAACCTAAGCGATCTTTTGCTTTGGGATTTTAAACTAAGTTTTGCAGATATTATTAAAAACAATAATGAAAGATATAAAAGCTATAGCATAAAAGATCATGAAGACATACAAAAAGCTATTGATATAGTAGAAGATTATGATTTGAGTGTTTTAGCGGTTGTAAATGATGATGGAGTGCTTTTAGGTAGAATTACCTATGATGATATCCATGATTTAATCCAAGAAAACGCAACAGAACAAATTTATAACTTAGCCGGAGTTGATGCAGATGTTGAGGAAGAAAGTGCTTTTAAAGCGGCTAAAGCTAGAGCTTTTTGGCTTATGATTAATCTTACTACTTCATTAATCTCAGCTAATATCATCAGTCTTTTTTCAGGTGAAATAGAACAACTTGTAGCCCTAGCAGTACTTATGCCTATTGTGGCTTCCATGGGAGGCAATACAGGCTCACAAGCTTTAGCAGTAACAGTTAGAAAACTCTCACTCAATGAAGTAGAATTTAAAGATGCTAAAAAAGTTATATTAAGAGAGAGTGGAATTTCTTTATTAAATGGGCTTATATTTGCTAGTATTATGAGCATTATAGCCTTTATATGGTTTAAAACAGCTCTTTTGGGACTTGTTATAGCCTTATCAATGCTAATTAATCTAGCCTTAGCCGGTTTTGTAGGTTCTTTTGTACCTCTAACTTTGAAAAAATTTAAAATCGATCCTGCGGTAGGATCAAGTGTAGTGATTACTGCGATTACTGATGGTTTGGGATTTTTTAGCTTCTTACTTTTAGCAAAAATGATTTTATTATAAAAAAGGGAAATTATGTCAAGCATTACATATAAAGGTCAAATTATAGAACTTGCAGGAATTGAACTAGAAGTTGGAGATAATGCTCCAAGGGTAGTTCTAAGAACCAAAAATCTTGCCCCAGTAGAAATAGCACCACCTGGAAAAACTCAAATTTTATTAACTCTACCCAGCTTAGATACACCAGTATGCTCAAAACAAGCCAAAGAAACCAATAAAAGACTAGCTTCTATGAAAAATATTGAAGTTATTATTGTTAGCATGGATTTACCTTTTGCTATGGATCGTTTTTGTGCTACTGAAGGGATTGATAATATTATAACCGCAAGTGATTTTGCCTTTAAAGATTTTGGCATAAACTATGGGGTATTAATAAATGATAGTATATTTGCAGGATTGCTAGCAAGAGCAGCTTTTGTAATTAAAGATGGAAAAATAGTATACAAACAGCTCGTAAAAGAGCTGATGGGAAAAATCGATTTTAAAGATTTAGAACTTTTTATGCATAGAAATTATGGTTACCCTTTGAATTAACCTTCAAAGTTTGTAACCACAAAATCTTCTTTTGGAGCTTCGATAAAGCACGATTTTTCTTTCAAAAAAAGCAAATCCACATGCCCTACAGGGCCATTTCTATTTTTACCTATAATAAGCTCAGCCTTTTCTTGCACAGGATTTGGCATAAATTTTCTCTCATAAGTCTTGCCTTCATTTTTGGCTTTATTTTCTCTTTCTTTTTCTTCTTGCTCTCTATAAACTTCATCTCTATATACAAATAAAATCGTATCTGCATCTTGTTCTATAGCACCACTTTCTCTTAAATCACTAAGCATAGGACGCTTGTTTGCTCTACTTTCTAATGAACGATTTAATTGCGAAAGTGCCACTACTGGCATATTTAATTCTCTTGCTAAAAGCTTTAAACCTCTTGAAATTTCACTCACTTGCAAATGCCTATCATTAAAAGCTGAATTACTCATCATAAGACCGATATAATCTACCACGCAAAGCTCGATACTCTCATCTTGAGCTTTAATTTTGCGTAAAATCGAACGAATATCAGCTATACTAGCATAACCGCTATCATAAATATAAAGATTTTTTTGTGCATATTCATTGCAAGCATCACCCACCCTACTCCACTCATCATCGTTTAAATCTGCGATTAGAATTTTTTGCAAAGGAATGGAAGTTTTTGCACTGATTAATCTTTGCATGATTTGTGTAGCAGGCATTTCTAGTGAAAACATTACAACGCCTTTATTTTGTCTTAGTGTTTTTTCTATAAAATTTAAACAAATTGTAGTTTTTCCCATACCTGGGCGTGCAGCGATAATTACAAGATCGCCGGGTTTAAAGCCTTTTGTCATTTTATTAAGCTCGCTAAAACCTGTATCAAGTCCCAAAATATCTTTATTTTCAGCTTCTTTTTGCTTTTTAAACTCATCCATAAGTTCAGACATAACCATAGTCATATCTTTAATACTATTACTATTTACACGGTTGGTAAGATTAAAAATCTCTTTGCCTATTTCATCTGAAATTTGAGAAATGCTTTTATCTTCATTAACCCTTGTAGGTATAGTATAAGCAAAATTTAAAAGTTGGCGTCTGATGGATTTTTCTCTTAATTCATATGCGTATTTGCTCACATCTGCTATGGAAGTAGTGGCTAAAACTTCAGCTAAAATTTGCTCATCTATTTTTTTATGTTTTCTTATAAAACTTGCACTTATAGGCTCGCCTGCATTCACACAAGCTAAAATCGCTTTATAAATATCTTGATGAGCTTTGAGTGAAAAATCATTAATTTCAATATCCGAAGAAACACTAAAAAAAGAATCTTCACTATATATACAAGAACTTAAAATCGCCCTTTCAAGATCTAAATCAAAATGCTCATTATTTTGACTCATACATACTCCAAATTATAAATTTGCAAATAGATCAGTTGACAAATATCGCTCGGCTGTATCATTTAGCATAGTTAAGATTTTTTTATCAGGGTTTTCTAAAGCAATTTTTCTAGCCATATATACATTTGCACCACTTGAAATTCCTGCCATTATGCCATTTTTACCAAGCTCTAAGGCTGTATTTATAGCATCTTCATTACTTACACAAACTATCTCATCTATGATTTTTTGATTTAAAATTTTAGGGATAAAATTTGCACCTATACCTTGGATTTTATGGCTTGCAGCGGTATTTTGGCTCAAAAGTGGCGAAGATGCAGGTTCTAAGGCTATGATTTTGACATTAGGATTGTGTTCTTTTAAAATTTCTCCTACCCCGCTAATAGTTCCACCTGTGCCAAAACCTGCTAAAAAAATATCAAGATCAGGTAAAGCTTTTAAAATTTCTAAAGCAGTATTTTCTCTATGTGCATTTTTGTTGTCGGTATTTTCAAATTGACTTACCATAAACGAATTTGGAATTTCACTCAAAAGCTCATTAGCTCTATCAAGCGCTCCTTGCATACCTTTGCTTGCTTGAGTAAGCTCTAGCTTTGCACCAAAAAAACTCATCATTTTTCTACGCTCAATACTCATAGACTCAGGCATAGCTATGATAAGTTTGAGCTTTAAGCTTGCACAAATCATTGCTAAAGCTATGCCGGTATTTCCACTTGTGGCTTCTATAATGGTTGTTTCTTGATTAATCTTGCTTTCATTTAAAGCTTGTTTTATCATCTCCATAGCTGCTCTATCTTTTATAGAATGACTTGGATTAAAATACTCACATTTAGCATAAAGATTTGGAGCAAATTCTTTTAAAGAAATAATCGGGGTATTACCTATACAATCTAAAATATTATTATAAACTGACATTGTTTTCCTTGTAATTTTTTAAAAACAATATCAAAAGAAAATTAATACTTAATCTATGAAGAAAAACGCAAAAGTTAGAAACTTTTGCGCAAAGAATTATTTTTTAGCTTTTTTAGCAGTTTTAGCAGTAGCAACTGCGTCTTTAAGGTTTTTACCTACTTTAAATTTAGCAACTTTAGTAGCAGGTACTTTGATAGTAGCACCAGTGCTTGGCACTCTAGCTTCTCTAGCAGCTCTTTCAGCTACAGAAAATGTACCAAAACCGATAAAGCTAATGCTATCACCTTTAGCTAATACATCAGTAATAGTAGCGATTACTGCATCAGTAGCTGCAGTTGCATCTTTTTTAGTTAGCCCAGCAGTTTGAGCAACTTGAGAAATAAAATCTGCTTTAGTCATAAAAAGCTCCTTGATTAAAAATGATTGTTAAGTTTAACACATTTATCAAGCTTTTGCAAGAGGTTTAAACCCAAATCACAAAGAAAAATATGTTAAAAAAATGTTTTTGCTAAATTTATTACCACTTCAGGCTTTAAATCTTTCATACATTTATGGTGTTTTAAAGGGCAAACCTTTTGCATACAAGGCATACAAGCTAAATTTAAATGTGCTATTTTAGCATTTTCTTGCCAAGGCGAGGTTTGACTAAATTTAGTAGAACCAAAAACAGCCACCGTTTTTACCCCATAAGCTGCACCTATATGCATAGGACCACTATCATTTGTGATGAGCAAGTCAAGCATAGAAATATTTTTACATAAAGTATAAATGCTAGTTTTGCCACAAAGATTTTTTGCCTTTATACCTTCTTTTAAAAGAAAATGTTCAATTTCATCACAAATTTCTCTCTCACTTTCTACTCCAAAGATTAAAATTTGATGCGTGGAGCTAAATTCTTTTGCTACCCTTGCAAAATAGATTGCTTCCCATCTTTTCGCACTTCCAAAATGCGCACCTGGGTTTATACCTAAAATTTTTTGAGTTGATTTTGCTTTTATAGGGAGTTTTAAAGCATTTGAAGTAGCTTTAAAATTTAAGGCTTTTTCTATGAAATTTAAGTATTTTAAGACTTGGTGTTCTTCTTTTAGAATATTTTTATCAAAATAAAATCTTTTCTTTGCTTTGATTAGATTTAAAATAATCTTGCTTGAAAATGCCGAGCGAAATGAAAAAGCTAAATCAAATTTACCAAGACTTTTTCTAGCTTGTAAAATTTGCCTATATCTTTGCTTTTTATTTTCTACTAAAATTTGAGCATTTTCAAAGCGTTTAAAAAGCTCTGTACTTACAAAAGAACCATAAAAAGTAAATTTAGCTTGGGGGTATTTTTCTTTTATAGCGTAAATAGCCGCACTAGCCATTACTGCATCGCCAAGCCAAGTAGGAAGGTTAATAAAAATATTCATGATTTTCCTTAAAAATAAAAGCTATAATTATACCAAAAAATAAAGAGCTAAAATGGGTCAAATTTCCATCATATTACCAACCTATAATGTAGAAAAATATATAGCTAGAGCATTAGAAAGTTGTATTAAGCAAACTTTTAAAGATATAGAAATAATCATAGTAGATGATTATGGAAATGATAAAAGTATAGATATAGCTAAAGAATATGCTAGCAAAGATGATAGGATAAAAATCATACATAATGAAGAAAATTTAGGAACTTTTGCTAGTAGAAATATAGGTGTATTAAATTCAAGTTCACCCTATATAATGTTTTTAGATCCTGATGATTATTTAGAGCTTAATGCTTGTGAACTTGGGTTTGAAAAAATCAAAAATGTAGATATAGTAGTGTTTGATGCATATGTGCATAGGGTGAAATTTAAGAAATTTTATAGATTTAAGCAAGATGAGCTTTTTAAAAAAGATGAATTTTTGGAATTTTTACTTAAGCAAAAACATTTTTGTTGGAGTGTTTGGGCAAAAGTATATAGGAAAAATTTGATTTTAAAAAGTTTTGAATATGTTGATTTTAAAGAAAGACTTTGTTATGGGGAGGATGTGCTTCTTAATTATATAAATTTTATACTAAGTGAAAGTTTTTTGGTGTCGCAAGAATGTATATACCGCTATGAATTTAATGAAAATGGTAGGTATGAAAACAAAAATAAAGAAATTTTATGGCAAAATTACGAGCACAAAAGGCAAAGTTTAAAATGCATTAAAAAATTAGCTAATATTTTTTCACATAAACATTTTAATGAAAAAATATTAGAAGTTTTAGAGAAAGAAATTTTAGGGTTAGAGGGTAGAGTTTGAAAAAAGTAAAAGTTTTTATCATCAATCTAGAACGCTCAGAAGATAGAAAAAATTTTATGCAAGAACAAATTCAAAAACTCTTCACATATAATCCGAATTTAAAAAATCAACTAGAATTTGAATTTTTTAAAGCCATCGATGGTTCTAAAAATGAGCATTTTCAGTTTAAAAGTCACTTCCCATGGTGGTGTCAATTTGTACTTGGGCGTGAACTTAGCGATAGTGAAAAATCATGCTTTGCATCTCATTATAGTTTATGGAAAAAATGTCAAGAACTTAATAGTCCTATCATCATTTTAGAAGATGATGTCATCTTTAGTGATGAGTTTTTAAACAACTCAAATATCATTGAAAAATTACTAAATAGTAACTATGAATACATAAGATTTTATTACCTTTTTGATAAAAGAATACACCATTTAAATAACAATTTTTACATAAGTTACGAGAATACTGGTGGCACGCAAGGATATTTTATACACCCAAATGCTGCAAAAAAGTTTATTAAAAAAGCGAAATATTGGTTTAAGCCCGTAGATGATTATATGGATATGTATTATTATAATAAAATGCAAAACATCATCTATAAGCCATTCTTACTTGACTTAAATCATGTAGAAACTACCATAACACAAAGAAAAAAGAAACTTAACATACTTTCTAAAATTATAAGAGAAATTATAAGATTTTATTTTTATATTTTAAAAATTACATATAATAAAAAAATATTTCAAGGATAAAAAATTGAAAATAGCTGTAGTTGGTATAGGTTATGTAGGTTTATCTAATGCTGTTTTATTGTCCCAAAATCACGAAGTTTTTATGTTAGACATAGACCATAAAAAAGTTGAAAAAATCAACAATAAAGAAAATGTTATACAAGATGATCTTATAGAAGAATACTTAAAATATAAGCCTTTAAACATCCAAGCTCATACCAATCAAGAAATAGTTTACAAAAATACAGACTATATTATAATAGCTACACCAACAAATTATAATGAAGATTTAAACCACTTTGATACTTCAAGCATAGAAGAAGTTATAAGTAGTGCATTAAAAATAAATCCTTCTGCAACAATCATCATAAAAAGCACTATTCCTATAGGATATACGGAAAAGATCAAAAAACAATTTAATTATGAAAATATTATATTTTGCCCAGAATTTTTAAGAGAAGGTAAGGCTCTATATGATAATTTACATCCTAGTAGGATTATAGTAGGAGAAAAATCATCAAAGGGGTTGAAAATTGCCAAATTATTTCAAGAGAATGCTTTAAAAAAAGATATCTCAGTGTACTTAACAAATTCAACAGAAGCTGAGAGTATAAAACTTTTTTCAAATACATATTTAGCTATGCGTATAGGATTTTTTAACGAAATTGATACATATGCTAGAAAACATGGTTTAGACGCAAAAGATATTATTATGGGTGTTAGTGCTGATCCTAGAATAGGAAATTACTATAATAATCCTAGTTTTGGATATGGTGGTTACTGCTTACCAAAAGATACTAAGCAATTATTACAAAATTTTAAAAATACTCCTAACAATCTAATTAAAGCCATTGTAAAAACTAATGAAACTAGAAAAATATTTATAAAAGATACTATACTATCACTCAAGCAAAAAAGAATTGGAATTTATAGACTTATTATGAAAAAAGATTCAGATAATTTTAGAAATTCAGTTATGCTTGATATTGTAAAATATCTTAAAAGCTACAATGTTGATATGATTATATATGAGCCATTATTAAATGATGAAACAGATGAATTTTCTATAGAAAATAATTTCGAACATTTTATAGAATCTTGTGATATTATCATAGCAAATAGGATAGACGATAAAATCCGTAACTATAAATATAAAATTTTTACAGCAGACGTGTTTGAATGTGATTTTTAATTTATTTTAAAATAGCGAAATAATAATATTAAATATTCTTCAGTTAATATCATAGGATCTATAAAATGGTTTATTTTATTCTCTTTTAAATAAACTCTTAAATTAATCCATTTAATTGTTTTTGCCATATTGCTTCTAGATATTTTAATGTATGGCAAATGATAGTTATTTAATTCAACATGATATATATTTTTTTCTTGTATTTTTAACATCTCTATAGATCTATTTTTATTGTTTAATATATACCTAAATTCTTCAAAAAAAATATTACGATTTTGAATCAACCAATGATCATTGGGATTGTATAAAAATGAATTAAATTCTCTTTTTTTTGAAATATATATTTGACTATCTATAATACAAAAATCAATCCTAGGATAGCTAACAACATCTTTGTTACTCTTTGGAATATAAAAACTTTTATACAACTTCTTAGCATCATAAATATGATCAACATCGATTTTAACCATCCATTCATCTTTAGGAATATGGCTTAATATATAATTATAATAGCTATAAAGTTTATTATATTCACTTTTTGGATTTTCTGTATCAATCTTATAAGGATATTTAATAGGAACAAAAGAAGGATATTTTTTACAAAACTCTAAGATAACCTCCTCGCTTCCATCCTCACAATCATTATAGCCAATAACACCTCTTTGTATAGCAGGTAAAATACTTTCCAAAGAAGAATTTATTGTTATTATTTCATTGGAAACTCTTATAAAAGCCCAAGGATTTAATGGCGATTTTACATTTTTTGAGCGAATATCAAGTTCAAAAAAACCACTGTGCTTTACCCCCCCCCTCTTCCTATCTCTTGTATTGATTTTGTTATTTATTTTAATATTATCAACGATTTGTAATTTTTTATTTTTTTCTAGATAATAAAGATTACTTTTATTATTAATTTTATCTCTAACAATTTTAGGGATGAAAATATCAGCATAACCATATATAATATTATTAATTTTTTTACGAATTTTTTTTATAGGAAAAAATTTTGAACAAAACTTAAAGAAAGCATTGCGCATTAAAAAACATATTTTAATCTGCAATATTTTTATATCGTTCATAGCACTCCTTAACCTGACTAACATCTATATTATCTTTAACTTTAAAAACAGCTAAAGTATCAATACTATCAATACAATCTAAAAAATCTAATATTACCCCATATTTTTCTTTTCTATTAAAAAAATCATGAACTATATAAATACTTTTTGGACAATTTAGAATAGAATTTAATACACAAGCAACTCTAAATCTTCCATCAATAAAAATCAAATCAATCAAAGATGGGTTTATAACCGAAAAAACATACTGTGAATATAAAATAAACTTATCTTTGCAATTTAATGATTTTGGATATCCCCATTCCTTTGTCTCTCCAATATCCACATGGAAAAATTTTAATCTAGAATTTTGCAATGAAGCCGAAATTACCTCATTTTTAGATAGAAAATTTATAAAATTTAAATCTGACTCAACAGAATATATACAAGCCGAAGTAGAATATGCTACTACAAAAGTACTACCACCGCATCCAAATTCTAAATAATATTTTGACCTGATTGCATAAGATAAAAATAAATTAATTTCATTTTTAGTTGCACACATAGGGAAAAAATATCTATATTTTTGATCTTCTATATTTAGTCTAGTATTTTTTACAATATTTTCTTTTAAATTAAAAAAACCAATAAACATTCTAAATATTTTCTTGGATTTTATATATGGTTTTATGTAAGGAATTTGTTTTTTTAAATTTAAAGGATCTTTATTGAAATTTTTTATTTTTATAGCTTCTTTGCTATAAGTTGGTAAAAATTTATATTTCAACAATGCTCGAAAATACTTATTATTTGTAGAATCTAAAAATTTAACCAACTCTAAAGTTTGCTTCATCCAGCTACTCGCTTTATGATACATTTTAGCTTGTATAGGATCGCATGAGAATTCTTTATAAATATCATTCAAATAAGAAGGAATATTTGCTTTTGTTATAGTTTTATCATGATTAACACTACTATTAGCTCTAATTCTATAAAAAAGTAGTTTTTTTGGTAGTATATAAATTTTACTGCTTTGCATAAACAAAAGAATACCAAAATGATGATCTTGATGAATAACATGTGACAAGAACTGCAAGTTAATTGTACATAAAAACTCAAATTTAATCAGACCTTGCCATACAAAAGCAAAATCTTTAATCTTTTTTATTTTTAAACATTTTTTCGCCCATTCTCCAGAAGTAATACATTGTTCTTGCGTATAATCGTGATTTTCTAATCTTGTAAAATTTTCTATAAAACCTTCAACTTCATTCACATTATAATTATTAAACCATATAATATCAATATCTGAATCTATACAAGGTCTAATTGCCTCTTCAATGCAATTTAAAGTCAAATAATCATCAGAATCTAAAAACATAACATAATCAATCTTACCAATAGCATGATTTGGATGTGTATGTATTTTATTTATTCTATACTCTTTTAATAAATCCTCGTTTTCTTTAAATTTTTCTGCATTTTTTAAATAATCAATACCTATATTTCTTGCAACACTTTGTCCATCATTTTGCTTATCAATGAGTGTAATTCTCGAATCATTTTTAAAATAATTTAAAGCTATTTCTAAACTATCATCTGTACTTCCATCATTTATTAAAATAATTTCTAAATTAGAGTAAGATTGATCGACAACACTATCCAAACATTCTTTTAGATATGAGGATACATTATAAATTGGTATAATTATTCCAACTCTCTTACTCATAAGCTTATTTCCTTAGTTGTATTTTGTTATAATTATAAAATTATATTATAAATAATTAATCATTAGGATTAACATGAGTCAAATTTCCATCATACTACCAACTTATAATGTAGAAAAATATATTGCTAGAGCATTAGAAAGTTGTATTAACCAAACTTTTAAAGATATAGAAATCATTGTTGTAGATGATTGTGGTAATGATAAAAGTATAGATATAGCTAAAGAATATGCTAGCAAAGATGATAGGATAAAAATCATACATAATGAAGAGAATTTAAAACTTTTAAGAGCAAGATATGAAGGTGTTAAAGTGGCAACTTCACCTTACATAATGTTTTTAGATCCTGATGATTATCTAGAGCTTAATGCTTGTGAAGAATGTGTTAAAATTTTAGATAAACAAAAAGTTGATTTGATATGTTTTAATTATTATGAATGCGACGACTATAAAAAAGAATGGAATTTTTTTGAAAGTGCATTTTATAATAATGAAAATTTTTGCTATTTTTTATTTTCAAGGTATCCTAAATTTAGTTGGAGTATTGCCAATAAAGTTCTAAAAAAAGAGTTGTATCTTAAAGCTTTCAATACAATTAATCTTCAACCAAATGAAAAAAATACTATGGCTGAAGATTTTTTATTGGTTTTACATAGTCTAAAATTTATAAATGCATTTGGCACCACAAAACAATATTTATATAATTATAATATTTCAAATGAAAATTCATCAACTAGAGAAAAAAAAGATCTTAATAAAATTAAATCCTATATTCATGACTTATCTTTTGTTTTAGAAAAAATTTCAAATCTTACTCAAAATCAAACAAATAAACTTCATTCGCTGATTTTTAAAATCGCTATATATGATCTAAACATCCATAAAATAGATTTAACATATAAATACACAAATAAAAATTTTTTTGAAAAAATTTTTTTGAAAATACAAAGAAAAAAAATTAAAATTAAAAAAAATATCCAAATAAAAAATGTTAAAAATATCCTAAAGGAAGCAAATGTATCACATTGTTTTTAGTGCAGATGAAAATTATATTAAATACACAGCTGTTTTGATTACAAGTATTATTAAAAATACAGATAAAAATAAATTTTATCAAGAAAACGAAATATATTATTTTCATATTTTAAGTAATGCCATTAGCAATCATACTAAAAATAAACTTCAAAAATTAGAACAAGAACTTAATTTAACTTTCCCATGCAAAATACAAATTCACATTCAAAATGATGATGATTTTAAACATTATCCTATCAGCGGAGCTGCTCATAGCTCAAAACTTCCTTATTATAGATTAAAATTAAATTCTATATTAGATGATGAAATAAATACTTGTTTATATTTAGATTCTGATATGTTATGTTTGTGTGATATAAGAGAAATTTTTACTATTAATTTAGAAGGAAAAATAGCTGGTGTTGTAGGCGACCCTGGCTCCAAACGCGCAAAAATAAAATTTAAAGAAAATAACCAAAAACACACTTTGCATTTTGATGAAAATTATTTTAATTCAGGTTTTTTACTTATCAATCTAAAAGAGTGGAAAAAACACAATATAGAACAAAAATGCGAGGATTTAGCTAGTAAATGCTACTACATAAAAGCCGCAGATCAAGATTTACTTAACGCCACCATAAAACCACAATATCAACTAAAACTTGATTTTTCGTATAATTTCAATATCATTACTCTTTTTTATGCTATATGTAAAGATGAGCAAGCAAATAGACTTAATTACACAAGAGATGAATTTACCAAAAGTGCAAAAACACCTAAAATTTTACATTATGGAGAAAAACCTTGGAAATTTTTAAAATCATACACAGATTTGCAAGGTAAAAATATAAATGATTATTGGTGGCAAATAGCAGAAAAAACACCTATTTTTAATGAAGAATTGCTCAAACAAAAAGCAAACATTAAAGATCATTTGCTTTATAGTACTTTAGGATTTGAGCTTTTAAAAGCTATAAAAAGTTTTAATTTTGCAAAAATATCATCTTTGATACATAATACTAAAAAAGATGAGTATATTTTAAAAAAACCACAAAAGATTAATGATGATATTTTTGGACTTTGTTGCATGCTTGGAGAAAGTATTTTATATGCAAGAAAAAATCAAAAAAATACCTTCAGTGTTTTTTTAAAAGCTATCAAAATGCTCAAAAATTTTAAAAAATACGCAAACAAATCAAGAGTTTAATAACTCTTGCCATTTTTGTATAACTTTTTCTTTAGAGAAGTTATGAGAAATATTTTCTTTTGTGCTTTGTCCCATTTGTTTTCTTAAATTTTCATCATCCATAAGTAAACAAAGCTTATTTGCAAATTCTTGCAAATCACCATCCTCGATTAAATATCCACTTTTACCACTTTCTATAATATCGCTAGGACCTGTATTGATATCAAAAGAAATCAAAGGAATTTTATAAGAACTAGCTTCAACTAAAACCATAGGAAATCCCTCCCATTTGCTTGTCATAACATAAATACTAGTGTTTAAATATTCTTTTTCTATATCTTTTGTAAAAGATTTTAATATGATTGAATTTTCAAGCTTATATTCTTTTATTTTATTTTCTATAGTATTTTTAAACTCACCTTCTCCAACTATAGTTAAAGTCCATTCTTTGTATTTTACATTTTTTTGCACAAGCTTCCAGATTTCAATAAGTCTTAAAAAACCTTTTTCATCATTTGCTGTCATACGACCTATACTTAAAATATTTTTTTGACTTAAAGTAGAATTTATATCAGACAAATAAGGTAAAAAATTTGGTACAACCCAAACATTTTTATGATATTTTCTCCACTGATCAATTTGCTTGGCCGATAACACCACTAAAGTATCAAAATAATTATTTTTAAATCGATATTTTTTAAAATGATTATGAATAAAATTAATATATTTTGTATTTTTATTTTTAAAGAAAGGAAAATGAGGACAATTATTAAAAATCATCACATCAATATCTTTATATCTTTGTTTTAGCAAAAAACTCTCATAATGCTTGTAATATAACTTATAAAATAATCTTTCTTTTTTTACATCAGCTCTTGATTTACTATGCAAGTAATCTATTTTAATATTGTCATTTAATTCATAAGCTACATCAACTCCTTGTTTATAAAAACTAAAAATTTTTACATCGTATCCAAGCTCAAAAAGCGCATTTGCTAAATTTACGACAACCCTTTCAGCACCACCTCCTATAGTGATATCCCCAATAAGTAATAAAATTTTCATTTCCAAGTCACTTTTTCATTTTTTATAGTTTCAAGATAAATTTGATGATTGATTTCGAGCATATTTTTACTATTTTCTTCATGATAGATATGACAAGCTAGGGCATTAAATTTAAGCCTTTTAAACACTCCATTATTAAATAAAAATCTAGCTACAAACTCACTATCTTCCCTACCCCAACCTATAAATTTTTCATTAAATCCCTCAATGGCTTCAAAATCACTTTTATAAAAGCTCATATTGCAGCCTCTTATACCTTTAATAAGTTGTGATTTTTTAAAAAAATTCTTAGTTAATTTTGAAAATTTATATATACATTTAGCTAAAAAAATATTTCTTTGATTTTTAAAACCCTTTTTGTCAAATGCCAAACTAAAATCATTTTTGCTTAAAAGTTCTTTACTTTCTTTTTCATTTAAAATCACCCTAGAACCTTGCAAAAATACTTTTTTTTGTGCAAATTTCAAATGATCAGCTACAAAACTTTTTTCTAAAACCATATCTCCATCTACAACGATTATATATTCGCTGTTGGAAGTTTTAATAGCTTTATTTCTAATCTCACTTAGTCTAAACCCCTCATCTTCTTGCCAAATATGCTCTAATTTACAAGGAAAATCTTTCTGATAAGCTTGTATAAGTTTAGCCGTATCTTCCTTGCTTCCATCATCAGCTATTAAAACCTCATCTGGTAAAGGCTCTAAGTTTTTAACGCTATCAAGCACCAAAGCAAGTCTTTCTTTTTGATTATAGGTTGTGATGATTAAAGCACAAGTTTTTGGCTTTTGTTTTTTTAACTCATATAATTTCATATATTTAAAAAAAGCTCCAAGACCATTGCAAGTACTTATGATAAAGCCTTTATAACCATAAAAAATTCCCTTTTTTAAAACATAATTTCTAAAAAAAGTCCAAATTCCTCTTAGCAATGCCTTGCAAACACCACTTTCTTTATGTAAATTTTGCAAAGCCCAAAGCTTAGAGTATTTTTGAAGCTTATCTAACAAACTATCGATATCATCAAATGCAAAATGTCTCAAACCATTTTGCAACTTAATCTTTTTGCTTTCTTCATGTAAAATTAAACTCTCATGTACCAAATTTTTATTAAAACTAGTATGGGTTTTATTAAACACCCGCATTACATGATCAGGCCACCACCCACAAGCTTTAATCCACTCTCCATTGTATAAATTTTCTCTTGGTAAGGCTATGATATCTTCTTTATTAGGCTCAATTTGCCCTAATTCTTGTAAAAATTCTTTCTTAGCAAGCTCATCTGCGTCAATATTAAAAATCCAATCATTGCTAGCATAACTTATGGCTAAATTTTTCAAAGGTCCAAAACCTATAAATTTATGTTGATAAATCTTGATATTTTTATAGTTTTCACTAAATTCATAAGCGATTTTCAAAGTATCATCATTGCTATCATTTTCTATCAAAACTATCTCGCCAAATTCTTGCAAAGACTCCAAGCAAGCTTTTAAAGTTTTTTGAGCATTTTTAACAATCATTATCACACTAATTTGCTTTAAATCCATTTTAAATCCTATAAATACAACTCATGATTGTATCTTTTAAATCTCTTATGAAAGAAAAAATACTCATCAGGTTTAAATTTAATCATCTCTTCACAACACTTTGCTTGATACTTAGTAAGCTCTTCTACACTTGCCTTACTTGCGTCTAAAGCCTTAAAAGTTTTTACAAAAAATTTCTCATCTTTTTGATACACAAAACAAGGTAAAATCATAGCATTTGTTTTTTTAGCAAGCACACTTGCACCTGCTATGAAATTTACTTCTTGGTTAAAATATTGTATTTTTACACTTTCACCATCTACCGCATCTTGATCGGTTAAAATTCCAAGCGATCTGCCTTCTTTTAAGGATTTTAGCATTTTTTTAAGCCCGCCTTTTTTTTCTATAAGTTCTATGTTAAATTGCGTGCGATTTTTACTTAAAATTTTATCCATTATCACACTATCAAGCGCTCTTCCAACTATGGAAATTCCTTGAAATTTAGCTCCAAAAGACAAAGCCAAAAGTTCCCAGTTGCCATAATGGGCCGTAGTTACAATCAAGGGTCTTTTACTTTGCATTATATTTAAAATTTGCTCCTCATCATCAAAGCAAATTTTATTGATAATTTCTTCTTTGCTTGCATTTTGATTTTTAATAAAATCAATCCCAAATTTAGCAAAATTTTTATAGATATTAAGGCTAGTTTCATCACGCCATTTTTGATCTTTTTCAGGAAAGCAAATTTTTAAGTTTGTGTCAACGATTTTGCGGTGTTTGTGATTTAACTTATAAGTGATTAAAGCAACCAAATTTGCAAAAGAGTTTAAAAGTCTTGAAGGCAAAAACTTCACAAGAGCTTTTAATATATAAAAAAGGCTTAGATATACATAATTTATCATTTTTCTAAAAGCTCACAAGCAAGTTTAAAAATATCTTTTTCATCGATATTTTGTATGCAAAAATCACTCTTATCTATATGTTTTGAATGCAGTATTTTTTTACCTGCATTGATTGTTTTGTTGATATTTGTTTCATAGGTATTTCTTTGACTAGGAGTAGCACCAAAAATCGTTATAGAAGGCTTGTTTAATGCAAAGGCTAAATGAGTAGGCCCGCTATCATTTCCGATGATTAGATCGCTTGCCTTAGTTAAAGCACAAAGCTCACTTAAGCTTAATTTTGGCGCAAGTTCTATTTTCAAATGTTTTAAATTTAAAACTATATCTTTAGCAAAATTAAACTCATTAACATTGCCCCAACCAAGCATGATTTTTGCACTAGTAAAATACTCTAAAAGCATTCTACAAAGTAGTATCAAACGCTCTTTTGGGTAAATTTTATTAGGCATAGATGAGCCTACATGTATAAATATATTTGGCGTACTTTCACTTAAAGAAAGTCTTTGTTCTAGCTCTTCTTTTAACTCATCATCTACACTAAAACAACTTTGTTTTAACTCTATGTCACTATGATCAAAATGCTCATTTAGCACATAAGCTACCAAAGAAAGATTACGCACGATAATATTTTCTTCATAATTACACGCAAATTTATGCGTATAAAAATTGCTCGCAAAGCCCTCTTTTATGCTTTCTTGATCAAAACCAAAAGTATTAGCACATAAAAATTTACTCACTAAAGCAGATTTAATCAAACCTTGCAGATCAATCACAACATCATATTTATTTTGCCTAGCTTCAAAAAGCATAGCAAAAACTTCTTTGAATTTTCTATCTTTTAAAGGCAGGGCATATACTTCATTGATCATTGGATGATCTTGTAACAATCCTGCAAATCTTGTATCCACAAACCAATCAATACTCGCCTTAGGATAATGCTTTTTAATAAATTGTAAAACAATTACCGCATGGATGATATCTCCAAGTGCGGATAACTTAACCAAACCTATTTTCATATGCTACTTTATTTTTAAATTTTCTGTTATGATTTTAACAAAGATTTTTTTAAAAAAAGGTTTATCATGCAAGAATATATTTGCGTTTTTGATTGTGAGAGTATTCCTGATGTAGAATTGATAAAACATCTTTATGATTTTAATGGCGATGATTTAAGCATTAGCAAGCAAGCTTTAGAAAGACAAAAAGAAGAAAGCGGAAGTGAATTTTTACCCCTGCCTTTTCATAAAGTTGTAAGCATTTGTGCAGTGATTGCAGATAAATTTGGAAATTTCATCAAAGTCAATAAAATCAAAGGTGCAAATGAAAAGCAAATGCTAGAAGAGTTTTTTAACTTCATAGACAAACACCAACCCCGCCTTGTAAGTTTTAATGGCAAAAGCTATGACATGCCTTTGCTTGTTATAAGAGCATTAAAATACAATATCAACGCAAGTGCTTATTTAGATGCAAGCGATAAATGGAATAACTACAAAAGCAAATTTGTAGAAAATAAACACTGTGATTTATTAGAATCTTTAGGAAGTTTTGGCCAAAAAGGCTTAAAACTTGACACACTTTGTGCTATGGCAGGACTTCCTGGAAAGTATGATGTGCATGGAAATGAAGTATTAGAACTTTTTTATCAAAACAAATTAGAAAAAATTCACGAATACTGCGAGAGTGATGTGTTAAACACCTATATGCTATTTTTAAAATACGAACTTATCAAGGGCAACTTAACCCAAGAAGATTATCTTAATATTTTAGAAAATTTCAAAGAAGAACTTTTGCAAAAACATAGTGATAAAAGCTATCAAAAGCCATTTTTAGAAGCCATAGAAAAAGAAAAGAGCAAGTTTTAAATTAATTAAGAAAAGTATATTAAAATAACTATTATTAAATATCACAAAAAGGATAAAAATGAAAATTTTAATCACCGGTGGCGCAGGATACATAGGCTCTCATACCTTAAAACAATTTCTAGAAACAAATCATGAAATTTGTGTATTAGATAATCTTTCAAAAGGCAGTAAAAAAAGTTTAGATGAACTTTCTAAAATCAGACCTTTTAAGTTTTTTGAGCAAGATTTAAGCGATTATGCTGGGATTAAAAAACTTTTCAAAGAAGAAAAATTTGATGCGATTGTGCATTTTGCAGCAAGCATTGAAGTTCCTGAAAGTATGGAAAATCCTTTAAAATACTATATGAACAATACCGCAAACACAAGTAATCTAATCCAAACTTGCTTAGAAACAGGTGTGAAAAAATTCATTTTTTCTTCAACCGCAGCGACTTATGGAGAGCCACAAACTCCTATCGTAGATGAACAAAGCCCATTAGCACCGATTAATCCTTATGGACAAAGCAAGCTTATGAGCGAAAAAGTCTTACAAGATGCTAATATGGCTAATCCTGAATTTAAATACTGCATTTTAAGATACTTCAATGTAGCAGGTGCTTGCATGAGTTATCCTATAGGTCAACGCTATCCAAAAGCTACTTTGCTTATCAAGGTTGCTGCTGAAGTAGCTACAGGAAAAAGAGAAAAACTTTATATTTTTGGCGATGATTATAATACTAAAGATGGCACTTGTATTAGAGATTTTATCCATGTTGATGATATTTCAAGTGCGCATTTAGCCGCTTTAGAATACCTAGAAAACAATGAAAGTAATATTTTCAATGTAGGCTATGGACATGGCTTTAGTGTAAAAGAAGTTATTGAAACTATGAAAAAAGTAAGTGGGGTGGATTTCACAGTAGAACTTGCACCAAAAAGAGCTGGGGATCCTTCTGTGCTTATTTCAAATGCAGATAAAATCAAAACCCTAACCAACTGGAAACCAAAATATGATGATTTGGAATTAATCTGCAAAAGTGCTTATGAGTGGGAAAAACAGTGTTAAAAAAACTTTTTTTTATACTCAATGCTCATGATAAGAAATTTTTATTTGCTTTACTAATTTTTTCTATTTCTATAGGATTTATAGAAAGCTTTGCTATTTCTTTAATCATGCCTTTTGTATCAGTGGCGAGTAATTTTGAGCTTTTAGAAAAAAGCTCCTATTTTCAACCTATATATGAGTATTTAAATTTGCCAAGTTATAAGATTATTGCTTATTTTGGCTGTATATTAATCGCCTTTTATATTTTTAGAGCCTTTTTGAATGCCTTTTATTTTCATTTGCTTGCGCGTTTTTCTAAAGGGCGTTATCACAGCCTTGCTTGTCGTATTTTTGATAAATACTTACATCTTGAATACGAAAATTTTACTAACAAAAATCAATCAGAACTTTTAAAAACCATCACTCAAGAAGTCTTTCATTTAAGTACTTTAATTAGCGCTTTTTTACTTATGCTAAGTGAAAGCTTTGTGGTGTTTTTGCTTTATACTTTATTGCTAATTATCAACTATAAAATCACCCTAGCTTTAAGTGCTTTTTTACTTTTAAATGCTTTTATTTTGATCAAAATTCTCTCACCCTTGGTAAAAAAAGCTTCTATAGCTAGAGAAGAGGCGATGAAAAATTATTTTGAAATTTTAAATGCAAATTTAAACAATCTTAAAATCATCAAACTCAAAACCAAAGAACAAAGCACACAAAAGCTTTATGAAATTCAAAGTGGGCTTTTTGCCAAAGCAAACATTAGCAATGAAAGTATGTCAAGCATTCCTAGAATTTACCTTGAAGGTATAGGTTTTTGTATGCTTTGTTTTATTGTGGTGTATTTAGTTTTAAGATATGAAAGTGATATCTCATCTATCTTAGCAACCATTACTATTTTCGTAGTAGCTCTTTATAGGCTTATGCCAAGTGCTAATCGTATCATCACAAGTTATAATGAAATCACATATTATAAAAACTCTTTAGATATTATTTATAATATACTCAATGAAAAAGAAGAAAAACTAGGCGATGAAAATATTAAATTTAAAGAAAAAATCGTTTTGAAAAATCTTTTCTTTGCTTATAAGGGCAAGAAAAATTTATTTAAAAATTTAAATTTTGAGCTTAAGAAAAATGAAAAAATCGCTTTTATAGGTAAAAGTGGAAGTGGTAAAAGTACTTTAGTTGATCTTATCATAGGACTTTTAAAACCAAGTGATGGAGCTATTTTTGTAGATGGAATTAAACTTGATGAGAGCAATATAAAAAGTTTTAGAAGTAAAATTGGCTACATACCTCAGCAAATTTATCTTTTTAATGATTCTATTGCTAAAAATATTAGCTTTGGAGAAGAAATAGATGAAGCACTTTTGCATAAGGTAATCAAACAAGCTAATCTTGAAAGCTTTGTAAATTCACTTGAAGATGGAGTGCATACTAAGGTGGGTGATTCAGGTTCGTTTTTAAGTGGGGGCCAAAGACAAAGAATAGCCATAGCAAGAGCGCTTTATCAACAACCTGAAATTTTAGTTTTAGATGAAGCAACTAGCGCTCTTGATCAAGAAAGTGAAGCAAAAATCATGGAAGAAATCTATAAAATTTCAAAAGATAAAACCCTCATCATCATAGCCCATAGGCTCTCAACCATACAAGGTTGCGATAGAGTATTTGAAGTAAAACATGGACATTTAAAGGAACAAGTATGAAAATCACTTTCATCATAGCTACTTTAAATTCAGGTGGCGCTGAAAGAGTATTGGTCACTTTAGCTAATGAGCTTTGCAAAAATCATGAAATAAATATTATTAAATTTCACAAAGAAGACTCTTTTTACAAGCTTGATCCAAAAATCAAACTTTTTACCCTAGAGCAGTTTGACTTTTCCACTCTTTATAATAAAATAGCCTCACGCATTAAAAAATTCAAAGCCTTAAAACAAGCACTTAAAGACCACAAAAGCGATGTTTTTATCTCATTTTTAGATACAACTAATATTGCTTGCATTTGGGCAAATAAAGGTTCTAATACACCTTTAATTATTAGCGAGCATAGCTCTTATACTTATTTAAAATCTAAAATTTGGAAGTTTTTACGCCGTATAAGTTTTCCTCATGCAAATGCTCTAACCGTGCTAAGTAATGATGATAAAAAATACTATGAAAATTTTGTTAAAAAAGTTATCAATATGCCAAATCCTTGTCATTTTAGCCCCATTAAAGAAAATTTAGAAAAAGAAAACAATGTCATTTTCGTAGGCAGACTTGATCATAATAAAAATGCTTCTATGTTTTTAAAAGCCATAGCAAGGCTAGATACAAATTTACAAAAACAATACAATTTTTTCATAGCAGGCGATGGAGAATTAAGACAAGATTTAGAACAAGAAGCTAAGAATTTAAATATCAAGGTTAATTTTTTAGGTAAAGTTGAAAATATGCAAGAACTTTATAAAAAAGCAAAAATAATCTGCCTTTGCTCTTTCATAGAAGGCTTGCCAACGGTTTTGCTTGAAAGTTTATATTATCAAGTAGCGCGCATTAGCACTAAATACACAAGCGGTCATAAAGATTTAATTGATGATGGAAAAGATGGATTTTTAGTAGATTTAGATGATGAAAAAGCTTTAAGCGAAAAACTCGCCCTTTTAATGCAAGATGAAAATTTAAGAAAAACACTAGCGCTTAATGCACAGCAACGATGTAAAGATTATGAAGTGGCCAATGTAGCACAAAAATGGATTGATTTGATCAAAGAAGTAAGGGTTTAACATGAAAAAACTAGCAATTTTTATTTATTCTTTAGGAAGCGGTGGTGCTGAAAGGGTTGTATCTACGCTATTACCTGTGTTAAATTTAAAATATGAAGTACATTTGATTTTAATGAATGATAAAATATCCTATGATATTCCTGAGGTTAATATCCACTACCTTGAAAAATCAAATCCAAGCGAAAGTAACTTAGCTAAATTTTTAAAACTGCCCTTGCTAGCTATGAAATACAAAAAGCTTTGCGAAGATTTAAAAATCAATTTGCAATTTGTATTATTAAATAGACCTAATTATATTGCGTTAATGGCAAAATCTCTAGGACTTAAATCAACCCTTATTATCAATGAATGCACTACTCCAAGTGTGATTTATAAACATAATAATCTAAATTCTTTTATCAATAAATTTCTTATTAAAAAACTTTACAATAAAGCAGATTTAATCTTAGCAAATTCTGTAGGAAACAAAGAAGATTTAATACAAAATTTCAATATAGAGGCAAAAAAATGTGATATTTTATACAATGCCATAGACTTAGAAAACATTATAGAAAAATCTAAAGAAGAAATAAACTTTAAAGATCCTTTTATATTAAGTGTTGGCAGACTTGATCATGGTAAAAATCATGCTATGCTTATAAGAGCTTATGCAAAAGTTAAAACTGATTTAAAATTAGTCATTTTAGGCGAGGGTATTTTAAAAGATGAGCTTTTAACTTTAATAGAAACTTTAAATTTAAAAGACAAAGTCTTTTTACTAGGTTTTGATAAAAATCCATATAAATACATGAGTAAATGTGACTTTTTTGCTTTTGCTTCAAGTTTTGAAGGTTTTTCCAATGTTTTAATCGAATGTCTAGCTTGTAATACTGCCGTGCTTTGCACTGATCATAAAAGTGGCGCAAGGGAGTTATTTTTAGATGATGAGTTTGGACTTTTAGTAAAAGTAGATGATGAAAAAGCCATGCAAGAAGGCTTAGAGAAAATGTGCAATGATGAAGCATTAAAAACTTCATATAGACAAAAGGCTTTTTTGCGCGCAAAAGAATTTGATAAAATTAGCATAGCAAAGCAATTATTTGAATTTTTCAACAAGGCATAAAATGAAACTACAACAAAATTTCACTGATAATAATTCTATAAAATATACCTGTATTTTAATCCTTATAGCCTTTGCTTTTAGTGTTTTGTGTAGATTATACTGGGTAGCTTGGGCAAGTGAGTTTTATGAGTTTTTCTTTAACGATCAACTCATGATTACCACTAATGATGGCTATGCTTTTGCAGAAGGTGCAAGAGATATGATAGCAGGTTTTCATCAACCTAATGACTTATCTTATTTTGGAAGCTCACTTTCTACTTTGACTTACTGGCTTTATAGTATTTTGCCTTTTAGCTTTGAAAGTATTATTTTATATATGAGTACTTTTTTTGCTTCTTTGATTGTTGTGCCTATTATATTAATCGCAAGAGAGTATAAACTCACTACCTATGGCTTTATAGCAGCCTTACTTGGAAGCATTGCAAATAGTTATTATAACCGCACTATGAGTGGGTATTATGATACAGATATGCTAGTATTAGTTTTACCAATGCTTATTTTACTTACTTTTATACGCTTAACTATTAATAAAGACATTTTCACCCTACTTTTAAGTCCAATTTTCATCATGATTTATTTGTGGTGGTATCCATCAAGTTATTCTTTAAATTTTGCTATGATAGGACTTTTTGGACTTTATACTTTAGTATTTCATAGAAAAGAAAAGATTTTTTATCTAGCTATTGCTTTGATGATCATAGCTTTAAGTATGCTAGCATGGCAATATAAACTTGCTTTGATTGTATTATTATTTGCTATTTTTGCTTTTAAAGAAGAAAAAATTAATTTTTATATGATTTGGGCTTTGATTTTTATTAGCATTTTGATTTTACATTTAAGTGGTGGCTTAGATCCTGTTTTATATCAACTTAAATTTTACGTTTTTAAAGCTTCTGATGTACAAAATTTAAAAGATGCTGCCTTTGTGTATTTTAATGTCAATGAAACCATTATGGAAGTAAATACTATCGATCCTGAAGTATTTATGCAAAGAATTAGCTCTAGTGTTTTAGTATTTATCCTTTCTTTTATAGGTTTTATCTTACTTTGCAAAGATCACAAAAGTATGCTTTTGGCTTTACCTATGCTTGCACTAGGTTTTATGGCTTTAAGAGCTGGACTTAGATTTACTATTTATGCAGTTCCTGTGATGGCTTTGGGTTTTGGGTATTTTTTATATGTATTTTTTAATTTTTTAGAAAAAAAACAAATCAAACTTAGTCTAAGAAATAAAAATATCTTACTCATACTCATTGCATTTTTTAGCATAAGCCCTGCTTTGATGCATATTTATTATTATAAATCCTCTACTGTTTTTACTTCTTATGAAGCTAGTATTTTAAATGATTTAAAAAATAAAGCTCAAAGAGAAGATTATGTTGTTGCTTGGTGGGATTATGGTTATCCAATACGCTATTATAGCGATGTAAAAACCTTAATCGATGGTGGAAAACACCTAGGAAAAGATAATTTTTTCTCATCTTTTGTCTTAAGCAAAGAACAAATTCCAGCAGCCAATATGGCAAGACTTAGCGTAGAATACACTGAAAAATCTTTCAAAGAAAACTATCCTGATGTTTTAAAAGCTATGGTTAAAGATTATAACCAAACAAGTGCTAAAGATTTTTTAGAAAGTTTAAATGATAAAGATTTTAAATTTGATACCAATAAAACTAGAGATGTATATATTTATATGCCTTATAGAATGTTGCGTATCATGCCTGTGGTAGCACAATTTGCAAATACAAATCCTGACAATGGAGAGCAAGAAAAAAGTTTATTTTTCTCCCAAGCTAATGCCATAGCTCAAGATAAAACCACAGGTTCTGTTATGCTTGATAATGGAGTAGAAATTATTAATGATTTTAGAGCTTTAAAAGTAGAAGGTGCAAGTATACCTTTAAAAGCTTTTGTGGATATAGAATCTATCACTAATGGCAAATTTTATTACAATGAAATTGATTCAAAAGCTCAAATTTATTTGCTCTTTTTAAGAGAATATAAAAGCTTTGTGATTTTAGATGAAAGTCTTTATAATAGTGCCTACATACAAATGTTTTTATTAAATCAATATGATCAAGATTTATTTGAACAAGTCACTAATGATGCAAGAGCAAAAATTTATAGGCTAAAAAGATGAAAATAGGAATTTTAACCCATAGCGCAATGAGTGTGTATTATTTTCGTCTTGCACTCATTAGGGCTTTAGAAAAAAATAATCATGAAGTTATAATCATCACTCCAAAAGATGATTTTGCTATTAAATTACAAGAACTAGGCTATAAGGTTTGTTTTTATGATTTAGCTAGATCAAGTGTCAATCCTTTGATTGTTTTTAAAAATCTACTTAGTTTAAAAAATACACTCAAAAGTTTAAATTTAGATCTTTTACAAACAAGTGCCCACAAAAGCAATACAACAGGTATCATAGCAGCTAAAATGGCGGGCATTAAATATACTTTTGGTTTGGTTGAAGGCTTAGGAAGTTTTTATATAGATGATGATTTTAAAAGCAAATTAGTAAGAATGAGTATTAATTTACTTTATAAAATTTCTTTTAAACTTGCTAATGGTTTTATTTTTGTCAACGAAAGCAATGCTTTATTTATGAAAAATTTAGGCTTAAAAGAAGAAAAAATCAAAATCATCAAATCCGTAGGGCTAAATTTAAAACAATTTTTACCTTTAAAAATTAGCACAGAAGAAAAACAAGCTTTTTTAAAAGAACACAATATGCCCAATAAGCCTATCGTTTTAATGATTTCAAGAGCGCTTTGGCATAAAGGTATTAAAGAATTTTATGAAGCAAGTCAAATTTTAAAAGATAAGGCAAATTTTGTTTTAGTGGGTGGAAGAGATGATAATAAATCTTGTGCACCATTAGAATTTTTAAACTCAAATGATGTTTTTTATCTTGGCGCAAGAAGTGATATTGCACATTTATTAAATTTATGCGATATTTTTGTTTTACCAAGCTATAAAGAAGGCTATCCAAGAACGGTTTTAGAAGCACAAGCTTGTAAAAAAGCGTGCGTGGTAAGTGATGCTGAGGGTTGCATTGAGGCAGTGGATAATGCCATAGATGGTTTAATTTGTAAATGCAAAGATAGTAAAGATTTAGCCGAAAAAATCGCAGTTTTACTAGAAGATGAAAAACTAAAAAATACTTTAGCACAAAATGCTTTTCTTAGAGCGCAAAATTATGATGAAAATATCATAGCTTTGAAATATCTTGATTTTTATAGGGGTTTTATAAATGTATAAAAATGGTTTAAAGCGTGTTTTTGACTTTTTTTTGGCTTTGATTTTATTGATTATTTTTTTACCCTTTATAGTGCTTATTGGCATTGTTTTAAAAATTGTTCAAGGAAGTGTGCTTTTTAAACAAGCAAGACCAGGATTAAATGAAAAAATTTTTTATATTTATAAATTTAAAACCATGAGTGATGAAACCGATGAAAATGGAGAATTACTTCCTGACGAATTACGCTTAAAGCCTTTTGGCAAACTAGTTAGAAGCTTGAGCTTAGATGAATTACCACAGCTTTTTAATGTATTAAAAGGCGATATGAGCTTCATAGGCCCAAGACCTTTACTTGTAGAATACTTGCCCTTATACAATCAAGAGCAAAAAAAACGCCACGATGTAAGACCAGGCATTACAGGTTGGGCGCAAATCAATGGACGCAATGCTATTTCTTGGGAGCAAAAATTTAAATATGATGTAGAATATGTGCAAAATTGCTCTTTTTTATTTGATCTTAAAATCTTTTTTATGACCATTATTAAAGTTTTAAAAAGAAGTGGGGTTAATAAAGAAGGAGTAGCTACAACGGATAAATTCAATGGACACAACTAAAAGTATTTATATATATGGTTCTAGTGGGCATGGTTTAGTCTGTGCTGATGTAGCTAGAAATTTAGGGTATGAAAAAATCATCTTTTTAGATGATAATAAAGGCTTAAAATATCACTCCAATTTAGAAAAACACGATATGTTTATTGCTATTGGCGCAAACTCTATTAGAGAAAAACTTTTCAAAAAAGCAAAAGAAGATGGATTTAGATTAGTAAATTTGATACACAAAAGTGCTATTATTAGCCCAAGTGCTTTTTTAGATGATGAGGGTATTTTAATCATGCCAAATGTCGTAGTTAATGCTAAAGCTAGCATTGCAAAAGGTGTGATTTTAAATACTGCTTGTGTGATTGAGCATGAGTGTTTTGTAGATGAGTTTAGCCATATTAGCGTTGGAGCTAAACTAACAGGAAATGTAAAAATAGGAAAACGTTGTTTTTTGGGAGTTAATTCAAGCGTTATTCCTTGTATGAGTTTAAATGATGAAATAACCTTAGGCGCAGGAGCAGTTGTGGTTAAAAACTTAACTTCTAAAGGCATTTATGCCGGAGTTCCTGCTAAGAAAATAAAGGAGGTAAAATGAGATTTTTTCTATCAGCACCACATATGAGTGGAAAAGAATTAGAATATATACATAAAGCTTTTGAAAGTAATTATATAGCACCTTTGGGTGAGTTTGTTAATGCCTTAGAACAAAGTATTAAAGATTATACAAAAAGTTCTAACGCACTTGCTCTAAATGCAGCCACTGCAGCTATTCATTTAGCTTTAAGAGTTTTGGGCATCAAAGAAGGTGATGTAGTTTTAGCTTCAAGTTTTACTTTCATAGCTTCAGTAGCGCCTATTTCTTATATGAACGCTACGCCTGTGTTTATTGATTGTGATGAAACTTATAATTTAGATGTCAATTTATTAAAAAAAGCTATCAAAGAAAGCCCTAAAAAACCAAAAGCTCTCATTTTAACACACCTTTATGGTAATGCTTCTAAAATGGATGAGATTGTCCAAATTTGTAAAGAAAATGAGATTTTTTTAATCGAAGATGCTGCTGAAGCTTTGGGAAGTTTTTACAAAAATAAAGCTTTAGGTACTTTTGGAGATTTTGGGGTATATTCTTTTAATGGTAATAAAATCATCACAACAGGTGGCGGTGGTATGCTTGTAAGTGAAAATCATACCAATCTTGAAAAAGCAAGATTTTATAGCACTCAAGCTAGAGAAAATTGTCTTCATTATGAGCATAAAGAATATGGCTATAATTATAGAATGAGTAATATCTTAGGTGCAATCGGTACTGCTCAAATGGAAGTTTTAGAAGAAAGAGTGAGTAAAAAGCGTGAAATTTATAGCTGGTATAAAGAATTTTTAAGTGAAACTTTTACTTTTTTAGATGAACTTGAAAATACCAAGTCAAATCGCTGGCTAAGTACTGCCTTACTTGATTTTGATTTAAATAAACTTAATACTTATGAAAAACATTGTATATGTGAAAATAAAAATGTTCAAATTCAAGATAAAATTTTAAAAATCATACAAGTTTTAAAAGATAACAAAATCGAAAGTCGTCCGCTTTGGAAGCCTATGCATTTACAAGAACTTTACAAAGGCTGCGATGCTTACTTAAATGGCAATAGTGAGTTTTTCTTTAGCAATGGAATTTGCCTTCCAAGCGCAACTACTATGAGTAAAGCTGATGTAGAGGAAGTTTCTACTTTAATCTTAAACACCTTAAAGGACTAAGATGGATTATAAAAGCAAACGCTTAGGTTTTTTCCTAGGCGCTGATATTTTACTTTTTGTTATAAGTATTTATTTGTCTTTTTCTTTACGCTTTAGTGCAGACATCCCAAGTGAATTTTATGAAGGTATGTTGAAAAGTGCTGTGATTTTGATTTTACTTAAAATCATTTTTCTAGCTTTTTTTAGAATTTATCAAGTTGCTTGGAGATTTTTCTCACTTAATGAAGCACGTAAATTAGTCATTGCTTTAGCTTTAGCTGAACTTGTATTTTTAGCAATTTATTATTTTTATGATGATTTTTTTAACCCTTTTCCAAGAAGCGTTATAGGAATAGACTTTGTTTTATCTTGCATGTTAATTGGAAGTTTGCGTATAAGCAAAAGAATGATAGTTGATTTTAGAAAACCAAAATATAATGAAGAACATCCTTGTATAGTAGTTGGTGCCACTTCAAAGGCTTTACATTTATTAAAAGGAGCCAAAGAAGGAAGCTTAGGACTTTTCCCCGTAGCTGTGGTAGATGAGCGTAAAAATTTAATAGGTACTTATTGTGATAAATTTATAGTTGAAGAAAAAGAAGCTATTAGAAAATATACTGCCGAAGGTATTCATACTGCTATCATTGCTTTAAAACTTGAGCAAGAAGAACTCAAAAAGCTTTTTGATGAGCTTATTGCTTATGGGATTAATGATATAAAACTTTTTTCTTTTACACAAAATGAAGCAAGAGATATAAGCATTGAAGATTTATTAGCACGTAAGCCAAAAGATTTAGATAATGCTTGCGTGATTGATTTTATCAAAGATAAGGTAGTTTTAGTTAGTGGGGCTGGTGGGACTATAGGAAGCGAGCTTTGTAAACAATGCATTAAATTTGGCGCAAAACACTTAATCATGCTTGATCATAGTGAGTATAATTTATATAAAATCAATGAAGAATTAAGCTTGCATAAAGAAAAAATCGAGCCTATTATGATGAGTATATTAGACAAAGAGGCTCTAGAAAAACTTTTACAAGAAAAAAACATAGATTTGATTTTGCATGCAGCAGCTTATAAACACGTGCCTTTGTGTGAGCAAAATCCACATTCAGCTATTTTAAATAATATCATAGGTACTAAAAATTTAATCGATCTTGCAAAAGCTTACAAGGTTGCTAAATTTGTTATGATAAGCACTGATAAAGCTGTAAGACCGACTAATATCATGGGTTGTACAAAAAGAATTTGTGAGCTTTATGCACTAAGTTCAAGTTGTGAAAATTTTGAAGTAGCTTGTGTACGTTTTGGCAATGTTTTAGGCTCAAGTGGAAGTGTTATACCTAAATTTAAAGCTCAAATTGCGGCTAATGAGCCACTTACTCTTACTCATCCTGATATAGTGCGTTATTTTATGCTAGTAGATGAGGCTGTGCAGCTTGTTTTACAAGCTGCAGCTATTGCCAAAGGTGGGGAGTTATTTGTACTTGATATGGGTGAGCCTGTTAAAATCATGGATTTAGCTAAAAAAATGCTTTTACTTTCTAATAAAAAGTTAGAAATTAAAATCACTGGACTAAGAAAAGGTGAAAAACTTTACGAAGAGCTTTTAATCCATGAAGATGATTTGAAAACTCAATATGAAAGTATATTTGTTACCACTAGTGAAATTAAAGATTTAAAAATTTTAAATCAAGAAATAGAAAGATTACTCCAAAGCACAGATCCTGCAAAAGTTTTAAAGGAAATTGTGCCTGAGTTTAATCATAACAAAAATGGAGAGTAATTAAATTCTAATTTTATTTTTAAATGGTATAATATAAACTTTTAATTGATTAATAAAAATAAAAACGATACAATTACACTTTTATGTAATTACATCAAGACAAAGGAAAAAAAGTGAAGTTATTAGTAGTTGATGATAGTTCTACCATGAGAAGAATAATCAAAAACACTCTTGTAAGATTAGGTCATAAAGATGTTTTAGAAGCTGAACATGGAGTTGAAGCTTGGGATTTGCTTTCACAAAATGATGATATTAAAATTTTAATTACTGACTGGAATATGCCTGAAATGAACGGCTTAGAATTAGTAAAAAAAGTAAGAGCGGAAGAAAAATATGCTGATATGCCTATTATCATGGTAACTACAGAAGGTGGTAAGGCAGAAGTTATCACAGCTTTAAAAGCAGGTGTAAATAACTATATTGTAAAACCTTTTACACCTCAAGTATTAAAAGAAAAACTTGAAGATGTTTTAGGAACAAACGAAGGCTGATTATAAGTTTTTATGCAAACACATTATTACGAACTTTTTTTTCAAACAGACAAGGAATATTTAGATTTATTCCTTGATCTTGTTTTTTCTCTAGATATAGATGCCATAGAAGAAAAGAATGATGGCGTTTATATACGATCAGAAGAAGATATAAAACTCATTCAAATAGCCTTGCAAAGCTTTCATCAAAAATTATGTGAAAAATTTAATACTAAGATTTATTTTCATTCTAATTTAGAAAAAAAAGAAAATAAAAACTGGATAGAAGAGTATAAAAAAGGCATACAAGCTTTAACCATTGACAATATCCACATTCACACCACTTGGCAAGAAGCTATACAAGATAAAATCAATATCATTATAGACCCTGCCCTAGCTTTTGGCTCAGGACATCATGAAAGCACTTACACTTGTATAGAATTTTTACAAAAATACACAAATGATTCTAAATTTTGCTTAGATGTAGGCTGTGGAAGTGGGATTTTAAGTATCATCATGGCAAAGCTTGGAGCTAAAGTGCAAGCTTGTGATACAGATGAGCTAGCCATAGTTGCAAGCAAGGAAAATGCAAAATTAAATCAAGTTAGTTTTGATGATATTTGGGTAGGTTCTATTAATAAAAGCTTACATAAATATGATATAGTTGTGGCAAATATCATTGCTGATATTTTAATCATACTAGAAAAAGATCTTAAAGAAAAAACCAAAGAAGGTGGAATTTTAATCTTATCTGGTATTTTAAACAAATATGAAGAAAGAATTAAAGATAAATTCAAAAATTTGACTTTGTTAGAATGTAAACACAAAGGAGAGTGGTTGAGTTTAGCTTACAAAAAGGAAACAAAATAATGAATAAAAAACCAAACGAACCAAAAGATAATCCAAACAATAATAGCTTTTTCAATAAAAACCCTATTTTTATTTTCGCTATTTTTGCCATTGTGATGATTCTTTTATTTAAAGGATTTTCAGATGATGGTAGCATGGGTATTATGGGCGGAGAAAATACCAAAAAAGTTACTTATTCTGAATTAAAAACTCTAATTGAAAATAATCAAATTGCCCAAGTTAATATAGGCCAAACCACCATAAAAGCTGTGTCTAAAGCAGGAAATATGGTATATATTACTAAAAAAGTTCCAAATGATGCTACTTTTGTGCCTTTACTTGATTCAAAAGGCGTTTCTTATGGAGCTTTTAACGAGAGTAATTGGTTTATAGATATCTTGCTTTCTTGGGTTTTACCGGTATTTATTTTCTTTGGTATATGGATGTTTTTAGCCTCTCGTATGCAAAAAAATATGGGCGGATCTATACTTGGTATAGGAAGCTCTAAAAAACTTGTAAATTCAGAAAAACCAAAAGTTAAATTCAATGATGTTGCAGGTGTTGAGGAAGCAAAAGAAGAAGTTAAAGAAATAGTTGATTTTCTAAAATATCCTGAAAGATATATCAATCTTGGAGCAAAAATTCCAAAAGGACTTTTGCTTGTAGGCCCTCCAGGTACGGGTAAAACTTTACTTGCAAAAGCAGTGGCAGGCGAAGCTGATGTACCATTTTTTAGCGTCTCAGGTTCATCTTTTATAGAAATGTTTGTGGGTGTTGGAGCTAGTAGGGTTAGAGATTTATTTGAAAATGCTAAAAAAGAAGCTCCAGCTATTGTATTTATAGATGAAATTGATGCTATAGGCAAATCACGCGCAGCAAGTGGCATGATGGGTGGAAATGATGAAAGAGAGCAAACTTTAAATCAACTTCTAGCAGAAATGGATGGCTTTGGTACTGAAAGCTCGCCAGTAATAGTACTAGCAGCGACAAACCGTCCTGAAGTCTTAGATGCAGCATTACTTAGACCAGGACGTTTTGATAGACAAGTTTTAGTAGATAAGCCTGATTTTAAAGGCAGATGTGATATTTTAAAAGTTCATATGAAAGATGTTAAAATTTCACCTGAAGTAAAAGTAGAAGATATCGCAAGATTAACAGCAGGTCTTGCGGGTGCTGATTTAGCAAATATCATTAACGAAGCAGCTTTACTTGCAGGTAGAGATTCTAAAAAACATGTAGAACAAAAAGACTTAGTTGAAGCAGTAGAAAGAGCTATAGCAGGACTTGAGAAAAAATCACGTAGAATTAATGATAAAGAGAAAAAAATCGTAACTTATCATGAATGTGGCCATGCTTTAATCGCTGAAACCACAAAAGGTGCTAAAAAAGTAAGTAAAGTTTCTGTTATACCGCGTGGTTTAGCAGCTTTAGGATATACGCTCAATACTCCTGAAGAAAATAAATTTTTAATGCAAAAACATGAGCTTTTGGCTGAAGTTGATGTACTTTTAGGTGGACGTGCAGCTGAAGAAATTTTCATTAAAGAAATTTCAACTGGTGCAAGCAATGACCTTGAACGTGCAACTGACATCATAAAAGCTATGATTTCTATGTATGGTATGAGTGAAATTGCAGGTTTAATGGTGCTTGAAAAACAAAGAAATACTTTCTTAAGTGGTGGACAAACTATCAAAGATTATTCTGATAAAATGGCTCAAGATTTAGATGAGTATGTGAAGAAAACCTTAGATGAACGCTATGCGGGTGTAAAAGAAATTTTAAAAACTTATAGCGGTGCTATAGAAGTAATGGTACAAGCACTTTATGAAGAAGAAACTATTGATGGTGCTAAAGTAAGAGAGATTATTAAAAACTATGAAGAAGAAAACAATCTTCCAACGCGCTTAGAAGAAAAAGAGCAAGAAGTTACTAAGGATAACTAATGAAAACAAATTTTATTGCAAAGGCTGGCTGGAATTTACTCATAGTTCTAGCTATAGTTTTTGCAATAGCTCAATTTATATGGGGATTTTCTTGGCTTTTATGGTGTATTTTTATACTTTTTGCTTGCCTTTTTAGAGCTAGTAAAATCGATTATATAGCAGATCCAAATACTATCATAGCTCCTATAGAAGGAAAAATAAAATGCATTAAAACAAGCTCATATAAAGAGCTTGGCGAATGCATAGAAGTGCAAATTATAAACAATATCACCCATCAAGGCAGCATCATAGCTCCACTTAATATGGATATAGAAGAAACTAGACCAAGACACGGACTTTTTTTATGTCCATTTATGAAAAATACAAATTTAATGGGCGAAAGAATGCTATTTTTAGCACATTCTAAAGGCAAACAATGGGCATTACGCATCATTTTTGGCGCCTTAAATAGAAAAGTTCATATTGATGATTTTGGTCATCATTTAAACCATGGACAAAATATAGGTTTTATGTTTGATGGCAGTGTGAGTTTATTGCTTCCAAAAGATACTAGAATTTGCGTAAATGAAAACGATAAAGTACGCATTGGTGCATTGATAGGGTATTTAAATCCATGAATTTTAAACTAATTTATATTTTACCTAATCTTTTTACAGCTGCTTCCATATTTTTAGGCATTATTTCAGTGATTGCTTCTATTAATCAAAATTTTGATAAGGCATTAATTTATATCATTTTATCATTAATTTGTGATGGCTTGGATGGACGCGTTGCAAGAGCTACTAATTCTACTTCTAAATTTGGAGTTGAGTTTGACTCACTAGCAGATTTAATAGCCTTTGGTGTTGCACCTGCTATGCTTTTTTATATGAGTATAGGTTATGAATATGATCGTTTTGGCTCCTTAATAGCCGGTTTATTTGTAGTTTTTGGCGCTATACGCTTAGCAAGATTTAATGTCACCACAGGTACTTATGAACCTTCAGTTTTTATAGGACTTCCTATACCAACAGCTGCAATTGTAAGTGCTTTATGGGTAAGTGCTTATTTATATTATGATTTTTTACGTGATTTTTCTTTGATGATAGTATGTATTCAAATGCTTTTAGCTTTTTTAATGGTAAGCAATATAAGATATCCAAGTTTTAAAAAAATTGATTTAAAACGGGCAAATGTTTTAAAAGTATTAATCCTTTTAGTAATCTTATTTTCCATGCTTTATTTGTATTTTTTAGAAAGTGCGTTAATCGTCGCAAGCTTATATGTACTTTATGGAATCATTCGAAGTTTTTTTACTCTAGCTCGTAAATTTAAAAAAGATTAAAATTTTATTTTCACTTCACTTTTTAACAATATACTTCTCATTATTTTCAAAAAGGAGTAAAAATGAATAAAAACAAATTATTCAGACAAATTCACATTTACATTAGCTTATTTTTCTTACCACTAGCATTTTTATATGCTGTTACTGGTTTTGCTTATATAGCTGGTTTTGATGGGGAAAGTGGAGCTAAAATTCAAACTCAAAAAGTTCAAGCCATTGTCCAAGAAGGCGCTGAAGCTGAATTTTTAATTGATTTTTTAAAGAAAAATAACTTAAAACTTCCTTCATCTTTGGAACCAAAACTTAACAAAAAAGGCGATGGAATAGAGCTTGGCACTATAAACTATACTGCAAGTATTGTCAAAATAGATGAAAATAATTATGAAATTATCACAAAAGAAAGAAGTTTACTTGGAAATATGATTTTACTTCACAAAGATAAAGGCATGTGGTATTTTTCTGTTCTTGGACTAGCTTTTGCACTTGCTATGATAATCCTTTATATTTCAGGACTTTTAATCACTATCATAGCTATACGCAAAGACAGGGGTAAACAAATCGCAGTTTTAAGCGCTGGTTTTGTTATAACTTTAATCATAGCTTATCTTAGTGTATAAATTTAAGGTATATCTTATAAACAATAAGATATACTTTCCCTTTTAATACGGACAGATGGGTGAGTGGCTGAAACCACACCCCTGCTAAGGGTGCAGATCTTAACGGGTCTCGAGGGTTCAAATCCCTCTCTGTCCGCCACCTTATAAAATCCATTTCCTTTCATCTATTTTAATAATTTTACTGTTATAATTATAATAAATTTAAAGGCAAGCTCACATACTATGCAAATTTATGCTTCTATTGATTTGAAATCTTTTTACGCTTCAGCTGAGTGTGTTTTAAGAAATTTAGATCCTTTAACAACTAATCTTATTGTAGCAGATAAATCAAGAACAGATAAAACCATCATACTAGCAGTTTCACCTGCACTAAAAACTTACAATATACCTGGTAGATTAAGGCTTTTTGAGTTTAAACAAAAAATCCACTCAATCAACCAAGAAAGATTAAAACAAACTCAAAAACACTGCTTTAAAGCTAAAAGTTTTGATACATTAGAACTTAAAAATGATTTAAATTTAGAACTAGATTACATCATCGCCAAGCCCAGAATGGCTACTTATATAGAATTTAGCACAAAAATATACAGCATTTATTTGAAGTATTTTGATGCTAAAGATATTCATATATACTCTATTGATGAAGTTTTTATTGATCTTAGTTCTTATCTTGAAAAATACAAACTATCAGCTTATGAGTTACTTACTAAGGTTTTACTTGATATTTTACATACAAGTAAAATCACTGCAACAGCAGGTATAGGCACAAATTTATACTTAGCTAAAATTGCTATGGATATACTTGCTAAAAGACAACAAGTAGATGAAAATGGCTTGCTTATAGCCTTTTTAGATGAAAAATTATACAGATATAAATTATGGCAGCATAAACCTTTAAAAGATTTTTGGCGTATAGGTAAAGGCATTGCCTTAAAACTTGCAAATTTAAACATTCATACTATGGGAGATCTTGCAAGATTTTCTTTAAAACACGAAGCTTTGCTTTATAAACACTTTGGTGTTAATGCTGAATTATTAATCGATCATGCATGGGGTATTGAAACTTGCACGATGAAAGATATTAAAAATTACAAATCACAAAATCACTCTAAAGTCATGGCTAAGGTTTTACCTTTTGCATATGATAATAATCAAACAATAAAGGTTTTAAAAGAACTTGTCGATCATTTAGTGCTTGAACTTATACAAAATAACCTTAAAACAAACCATATCACGCTAGATATACAATATGATAAAAGCAATTTAGAAAATTCAAACCTTTTAGCTTCTTATAAAGGAGCTATTGCTAAAGATAATTATGGAAGAACTATACCTAAAAATGCTCATGGAAGTATAAATTTAGAAAATTTTACCCATTCTTTAAAAATCATCAATAAAAAAGCCTTGGAACTTTTTTATAAAATCAGCAATAAAAACTTAAGCATTAGAAAAATCAGCTTAAGTTTAAATAATATCACAGACAAAGCACAAGAAAATTTCCAAGAATTAAATTTATTTAGTGATTTTAATGCAATTTTGCAAGAAAAAAATCAACTTGAAAAAGAAGAAAAACTTCAAAAAGCAAGACTTCAAATCATGCAAAAATTTGGTAAAAAGGCTATTTTAAAAGCTTCAAGCTTAGATAATGAAACCAAAGAAATTACTTCTTTAATAGGAGGACATAATGCATGATGATTATAAAGATATAATAAATATAAAATATCAAAAATCAAAACAATTCCCACCAATACCAAGAGAAAAAAGAGCGGCGCAATTTGCTCCATTTTCAGTGCTAAATGGTTTTAGTAAAGCGATTTTAAAAACGCAAAAAGATATGGAAAAAGCATTAGAAAATAGCAAATATCAAGAAGAAAGCTAAGTTCTTCTTGATAAAATTTTATTTTGTATTAGAGTATTTTTCAAACTCTCCACTTTCATCAATTTCATTGCCATAAAGTTTGTGTAATTCATAGTAGTATTTTACAAATTCCTTACACTCTTCATCAAGTGGTAAAAACACCTCATCTTCTAAAACACAAAACTCATCTAAATAATTTTTAGCATCTTCTTTTAACATATAATGTCTTGCTAATTTATAGTAATTTTGCATAAACACAGCCTTAAAACTCTCATAAGCTTCTTCATCAAATTTAATATTTAATTTCTCATTTGCAAAAGATAACACCCCTGATTTAAACAACAATGATAAATGAATCAAACCTTCTGTATAATAAGGCTTAACCTCCTCTACTCTTTGCCAAGCAATCAATCCTATAGCCCTTTTAATAAGCTCATAAAATACAGGAAGCTTTAAATCATCTTCTTCATGTAAAAAGAAATTCACAAGCCCACCCGCAGTAGCTTTAAACTCTTCTATATTTTTAAACACACCACTTTCATTCATTTTCTTTTCGCTATCATTTGCCACAAAGAAAATATGCCCAAACTCATGACCTATGGTAGAAACTTCATAAATTCTTTTCCATAATTTTTCATTGTAAAATAAAATTTCTCTACCATAATCTAAAAATTCTTTTTCAAATACCATAGAAGAAAGCTTCATAAAAGGCTTGGTTTTAGCATTTTCATAAACATAATTTAAAAAAGCAAAGATCTTTTTTCCTGCTATATTGCTTACATACTCATCATTTGGCACTACTTGAGCAGAAAAAAGCCCCTTAAGCTCTGCTCCATAAAAAATCATAGGCATACAAATATAAAGCTGAGTTTTTTCAAGATTAAAATTTACCTCATCAAACAAAGCTTCATCTTCTTCATCTAAATTTGCATACACCATTGCAAAGCTTTCTTTGATTTTATCTTTAAACTCACTCCCATTAAAATCACTCACATCTTCTAAGCGTATATCCCACTCAAGTGCTACTGCATGTGTGTAAGAGTCTTCATAGTATTCTAAAGGATGGCCAATTTGCAATGGGCATTTTACTTCCATCCACGCAAGCTCTGCTTCTTGCCATTTTTTAACTACTTCGTTATTATCTTTTTCACAAAATGCAAATTTTAATCTTTCTATATAGTCAATATAAGCATTTTTTTCATCATCTAACGCACAATTTCTTAGTTTTTCTAAAAGTTTATCAAACTCATATTCAAGCTTTAAAACCTCATTTTCAAAAGCCTTTGCATAAGGTAAAAATCTCCAAAGTGTTCCTATTTTAACTAAAGCTCCATAGCTTCTTTCACAAATTTCACCATCTTGATTAAGCTGATAAAGCTCATTTTGCTTTAAAAACTCCAAAGCATCGCTTAAATTTGGAAATTGTTCTTTTAAGATTTTATTATTTGTATCTAAAATTTGCTTACTCCAAACAAGCTCAAAAGAATTCATAACTACACCTATATTATGCACACCTTGAACTAAAGCCAAATAAAACTCATCAAGTAAATTTTTACTCTTAATCTCATCGATTAAATCTTGATGTTCTACTTCATAAAAAGCTCTTACTAAAGAAAAAACTTTATATTTTATTTGAGAAATTTCTTCTTCATTTAAACCTTTTTTCTCAAGCTCTTGGACTAAATTTTCCTCTTTTAAATCCACCAAACGACGTAACATTGCTAAAACATTGCTTTTTTCGTTTTCAAGATTAGCTAGTTCTAAAGCTCTATCTATCAAAGGATGACTTTGATTAGTTTGAAGTATATTATAAAGACTATTGATATTTTGTTTCCTATTTTTCACAATTTTTGCTATTTGCTTAAAATCATTCATTTTTTACCTTTCTTTATTTTTAAAACTTAATTATAATGTTTTTTTTAAAACACAAGGAGAATGTATGAAAGATATGGGAGAACCTAAGCTAAGAGTTATAGCTATGCCAAGCAATACAAACCCCGCTGGTAATATCTTTGGTGGTTGGATCATGTCACAAATTGATCTAGCTGGAGCCATTGCCGCAAGAGAACTCTCCCCACAAAGAGTTGTCACGGTCGCAGTAGATAAAATCATTTTTAAAGAGCCAATTTTCGTAGGTGATTTGGTATCTTGCTATGCAAAAATCATCAAAGCAGGTAATACATCCATCACCGTAGAAGTAGAAGTAGTTACTCAAAGAGCTAATGAATATGGCCGTGTGTATTGTATGCATGTAACTTCAGCTGTAGTAACTTATGTGAGCGTAGATAAAGATGGAAATAAATTTCCTATTGATGCGGATTTAAAAAGATTGCACGGCTTTTAATATGTTTTATTGTATTTTTAAAAAACTTTTTATATCATCACAAAAAACTTTCTAAGGCTTATATATGCGTGGATATAAAATATTTTCTGGTTCGGCAAATGAAGAATTTGCTAAAAAAATCTCAAAATACCTTTCATTGCCTCTAAGCAATGCGGGTGTAAAGCGTTTTAGCGATGGTGAAATTAGCATTCAAATAGATGAAAGCGTGCGTGGTAAAGATGTGTTTATCATTCAAAGCACTTGTGCTCCAACAAATGATAATCTAATGGAGCTTTTAATCATGACAGATGCTCTGCGTCGCTCAAGTGCAAGCTCTATCACAGCTATTATCCCTTATTTTGGTTATGCTAGACAAGATAGAAAAGCAAGCCCTAGGGTGCCTATTACTGCAAAATTAGTAGCAAATCTTATAGAATCAGCTGGCGTGGATAGAGTAGCTACCATAGACTTACATGCTGGACAAATTCAAGGCTTTTTTGATATACCTGTGGATAATCTTTATGGAAGTATTATTTTTAATGATTATATTAAAAATAAAAACTACAAAAATCCTATCATCGCAAGTCCTGATATAGGCGGTATAGCAAGAGCTAGAAGTGTGGCAAAAGCTTTAGGACTTGATATAGTTATAGTAGATAAAAGACGTGAAAAAGCTAATGAAAGCGAAGTGATGAATGTCATCGGTGATGTAAAAGATAAAGAAGTGATTTTAGTAGATGATATCATCGATACAGCAGGAACCATAGTAAAAGCTGCTGAAGTATTTAAAAGCAAAGGTGCAAAGTCAGTTATAGCTTGCTGTACTCACCCTGTACTTAGTGGTGTAGCTTATGAAAGAATAGCCAAAGATGCATTAGATGAGCTAGTAGTAACTGACACTATACCTTTAAAACAACAAATGGATAAAATCAAAGTCCTAAGCGTAGCACCTATTTTTGGCGAGGTAATACGCAGAGTTTATCACAATGAAAGTGTGAATTCTTTATTTGTATAAATTCTTTGCAAGGACCATCCTTGCAAAGAAAATCTAAACTTCAAATAATTCTACAATTTTATATTAATTAAAACTATATTTTGCTATAATTAATAAATTATTATTAATTAAGGAGTTATTATGATTAAAAATTTAATCTTAAATTTTGGTAGAACTATACTTGATATAGCGGCTGCATTAAGCTTTATTATAGCGATTATTTATTCTATTGCGCTGATGTTTACTCTAGGATTTATAGTAGGTCTAGTAACACTTATTGGATCTTTGGTTGCGATATTTTTAAGCTTTTTTGTAATTTATCTTGTCATAGATATAAGAGATGCACTAGTTAATAAAAACTAAATTACTGGTGGAGACGAGGGGAATTGAACCCCTGTCCAAAAATAAAACAACCACGGCATCTACATGCTTAGCAAAGGTGAAAATTTCATCTAGCCAAACTCACCTTCCAAAATTTCAAGCTAGACTAAGACTTTAACTTCAATCAAAACTTGTCAAATTTCAATCTACACTATCAAAAATGACCAAATTCTAAGCTAGATAGTATCACTTAAAATTCAGGCTCAACTGAACTTACGCAGCTTTAGCGTAAGCAGGAGCAAATTTAACGTTGTTTGCGTTTAATTTTAATTTGAGCTTTATACGCTTTGCTCAAAGCGACATGCCACCAAGGCCACTCTACTCCTGTCGAAGCCAAGTCGTCCCCATTATTTAGAAATTTTATCTGGAACATTTGCAATTTGAGGGTTAAATACGCTTAAAAAAGAAGCATTTTTTTCATAATCACTGCAATATCTATCAAGCTGCTCACCCACTAAAAACATCCAATCCACAAATTCATCGCTAGCAGGCCCATCAAATTTAGCTGCTTCTTGCATAATTTCCTCACAAAATGTGCAAAAATTTGCAATCTCATCTAAATTTAATCTTTTAGCAGCCCAAACCACGTTGTGGATATTTTGCTCTAAGTCTTTTAAAGCTTCTTTGTATTTTGAGCTATCACTGCTTAGCTTTACTATCAAAGGCTCTAAAACATCGCAAAGACTTCTAAAAAAATACAAAAAGCGCTCGATTTCTTCAAGCTCGTAATCTAACTCTAATTGCTCTAAAATTCCCATAAAAACTTCTATAATCTAAGTTTAAATGTTTATTTTAGCAAATTTTAGATAAAATTAAAATTTCTTACAAAATAAAATGGAAAAAATATGGATAGAATCGTAGAGATTGAAAAATTCTCCCCTGATGAAACTTATGAAACAAGCCTTAGACCTTCAAATTTTGACGGCTACATAGGACAAGAAAACATTAAAAAAAATTTAGAAGTTTTCATCAAAGCTGCTAAAAAAAGAAATGAATGTCTAGATCATATCCTTTTTAGTGGACCTGCAGGACTTGGTAAGACAACTTTAGCAAACATTATCTCATATGAAATGAATGCAAATATCAAAACTACCGCTGCACCCATGATAGAAAAAAGCGGGGATTTAGCTGCGATTTTAACTAACCTTAGCGAAGGAGATATTTTATTTATCGATGAAATTCATCGCTTAAGCCCTGCCATAGAAGAAGTGCTTTACCCTGCTATGGAAGATTTTCGTCTTGATATTATCATAGGTAGTGGTCCTGCTGCACAAACAATCAAAATCGATTTACCCAAATTTACTTTAATAGGTGCTACTACAAGAGCAGGTATGCTAAGCAATCCTTTGCGCGATCGCTTTGGTATGCAATTTCGCTTGGAGTTTTATAAAAATGAAGAGCTTGCTATCATTTTAGAAAAAGCAGCTCTAAAGCTTAATAAAACTTGTGAAAAAAAAGCTTCTTTAGAAATAGCCAAACGCAGTCGCTCAACCCCAAGGATTGCTTTAAGATTGCTTAAGCGTGTAAGAGACTTTGCTGATGTAAATGATGAAGAAATCATTAGTGAAAAAAGAGCTAAAGAAGCGCTTGATTCTTTAGGGGTAAATGAACTTGGTTTTGATGCGATGGATTTGCGGTATTTAGAGCTTTTAACTGAAGCCAAAAGAAAGCCCATAGGACTTTCTAGTATAGCTGCAGCATTAAGTGAGGATGAAAATACCATAGAAGATGTAATAGAGCCATATTTACTAGCAAATGGCTATATAGAAAGAACAGCCAAAGGTCGTATTGCGAGCTTAAAAAGTTTTGATGTTTTAAAATTAAAATACAACAAGGGTTTATTTGATGAAAAGTAGTAATTTTTTCTTAATTAGTTTTATTTTATTTATTTTATTTTGGGTGCTTTTTTTATTTAAACCTTTTTTGATGAATATAGCCATAGCAAGTTTAATGGCTGTTTCTACTTCTAATGTTAATGTTAAATTCTTAAATATATTCAAAGGTAAAAAAGTCATAGCAGCAGCAGCTACCACTGCTTTTATGTTAGCTTTATTTTTTATACCTTTTGTATATGCTATTATAGAACTTGCAAAAGCAGCTAGCGGTTTTAATATAAGTTATATTCATAATACCATAGAATATTTTAAAAATTATTCTTTGCACCTACCTGAATCTCTAAGCTTTATAGAGCCAAAAATCAAAGAAGTGCTAGCAAGTATTGATTTAAATTCCATCTCTAAAAATGTTTTAACCTATCTTTCAAGTGCAACTAAATTTGGGACTAAATTTCTAACTGATATGGTGTTAATTTGTGTGTTTTATTTCTTTGCTAATCTTTATGGAGCCCAACTCATTGGCTATATCAAAACCATAGTACCTATGAAAAAAGAAGAAACTCAAGGCATTTTAAGCGAAGTGAGCAATGTAATGTCTGTTGTGTTTTATTCTATGGTGCTAAATGCCATTTTACAAGGGGTTCTTTTTGCTATCATTACTAAATTTTATGGTTATGATGCGATTTTAATGGGAATATTATTTTGCTTTAGCTCTTTAATCCCTGTGGTAGGTGGGGCCTTAGTTTATGTGCCTGTTTCTTTATATGAATTTGCAAATAACAATCTAAGCGGCGCTTTAGTGATTTTCATTTATAGCGTGGTAATGATATCTTTTATCGCAGATACTTTAGTAAAACCTTATATCATTAAATGGATTAATGAAAAACTTGTTCAAATTCCAACGCAAATTAACGAACTTTTAATTTTCTTTGCGATGATAGCAGGAATTTCAAGTTTTGGCTTTTGGGGTATTATCCTTGGACCTGCTATTTTAACTTTCTTTATTTCTACTTTAAAATTATATGTGATTTTAAAAGAAAAGCATTTTGTATAAAAGCGATTATTTTTCAATAATCGCTAAAATTATTTCTTCACTTGTGAGTTTTTTATTGTATTTAATCACTAAAAATTTAGAGTTTTTATACACATCTAAAACTCCATTTATGCCTTTAATCATATTTAAATCATGTTTTGCTTCTAAAGATAAATAGACATTTTTAAAATCTGCCGGACTTTGTAAAAACAAAAGCAACACAAACCAAATTACAGACAAAGCTATCAAAATAAAAGCAAGAGCAACTAAACTAAAATGGTGTAAAAAATACCCTCCAACGACACCACCTAAAAAGCTTCCAAAATAGCCAAAAGCATTAAACACACCCAAAGCTGCGCCTTTTTCATTTACTTTGGCAAATTTACTCGCACAGCTTTGCATAATAGGCTCATGTAAATTAAATCCTATAAAAAACACTACAACGCCTACCATAAATACTAAAGCATTATGCGAAAAAGCAAATATAATATAAGCAATAATAAAAAACGCCACACCTAAAAGCAATATCTCTTTACTTAAGCCTCTTTTTTCTCCCAAAGAACCCGATAAACCCATAGCTAAAAACCCAAGCACCATAGAACTAACATAAACATGCCATAAATTCTCACTTGGGTAATTAAACTCATGCACCAAAACCAAAGGAATACTTAAAAACGCAATACTCATAAGCATTTTTTGCATACAATTAGTAAGATTCATCAAAGCTAAGTTTTTTTCTTTTAAAAGTTTTTTTAATGGGGTTTTAGTATTTTCATGTACTATTGTATGCTCTTTTGGCACAACGCTAAATAAAAGCACGATACAAATTAAACTCAAAATCGCACTTAAATCAAACAAACTTGAAAGTCCAAATTTAGCACTCATTAAAGGAGAAAGCACCAAAGAAGCTGCAAAAGAAAGTCCTATAAATGAACCCATAATAGCCATAGCCTTACCGCGATTTTCTTCATTGATAAAATCACTTATCATAGCAGTAGCTACTGCTCCTATGGCTCCTGCACCTTGCAAAAGCCTTCCAAACATCATCGTATAAATATCATCAGCATATGAACATACCAAAGAACCTATGATAAACACCACAAGTCCTATTAGCATAGTTTTTTTACGCCCTATTTTATCTGAAATGATTCCAAAAGGAACTTGCAATGCCATTTGAGTTAGAGCATACACACCTACTAAAAGTCCTACTAAAAACTCATTGGCTCCTTTTAAATTTAAAGCATATAAACTTAAAACCGGCAAAACTATAAACAATCCAAAAAATCTAGTTCCTACAATAAAAGACAAAGGTAAAACAGTTTTTAACATCTTTTCTCCTTATAAAGGATAATTTTACTATGATTTTGATAAACTTTTTTTAAAGTCAAAACAAAAAGAGTAATTTATGAAGAAAAAATTAAAAATCATTCTAGCAACTTCTAACGCACACAAAGTAGAAGAAATCAAAAAATTTTTAACTACTTATGAAATTTATGCCTTAAATGAAATCATCACCCCTTTTGAAATCATCGAAGATGGCACGAGTTTTAAAGAAAATGCTTTGATAAAATCTAAAGCTATTTTTAATGCTTTAGGCAAAAAACAAGATGAATTTATCACCTTAAGTGATGATAGCGGTATAAGCGTAGAGGCTTTAGACAATGCACCGGGGATTTTTTCTGCAAGATACTCTCAAGAAGGCACTGATGAGGCCAATAGAAACAAACTCATCCAAGCCTTACATGAAAAAAACTTACATCAAAGCAAAGCCTTTTACACTGCAGCCATAGCTATAAGTTCAAAATATGGACATTTTAGCACGCATGGATATATGCATGGCCTTGCTATTGATACTCCAAGGGGTAATAATGGCTTTGGATATGATCCTTTATTTATCCCAAAAGGTTTTGATAAAACCTTGGGCGAATTAGATGAGCAAGTAAAATTAAAAATTTCACACCGCTCACAAGCACTAATGTTTGCTACTTACATCTTAAGAGCATTAGAAAAAATGGAGTATTAATGAAACAATTTATAAAATATATGCTTATTGCTTTTGGGCTTTATGTGATTTGGATGTTGCTTTATTATAATTTTGCTTAAGATAATGATAGCTTAAAATAAAACTTGGTAATAAAAAAAGCGAACCAAATAAAAGCAAACTCATAGCCAAAACCGTAAGCAAGCCAAAATAAATCGTTGGGATAAAATTACTACTAATCATTACCAAAAAGCCTAGAATAATCGTAACACTAGTATAATAAATCGCACTTCCTATACCTATATGTGAAGCTTTTATAGCCTCTTCTAAGCTTTTATGTTTTAATTCTTCTTTAAAACGATGAATATAATGAATCATATCATCAACCCCTATTCCTATACAAATAGCAGCTATGGTAATGCTCATAATATCAAGTGGTATATTGAAAACACCCATTAAACCAAACACCAAAGCCAAAGGTATAAGATTGGCCAAAATCGCTACAAAAGCATAAACAAAACTTCTAAAAATCACCACAAATAAAGCAAAAATCACAAGCACCACAAAGGCTAAAGTGTCAAATTGTGATGAAAAAAGACTTTGAAGCATATTATTATACAAAGGCATAATACCACTGATTTTAACCTCTACGTTATCTTTTTGTAAAAGTTCTTTTAAGTCTTTTTCAAGCTGTTTTAAAAAAGCATCGCGTCTTAAATTTGGATCACTATCTAGCATACGCACGCTAAATCGCAACTCATTATTTTCTACACTTACAAAAGGGGTTAAAACTTGCTTTTTAAAATTCTCATCTAAATTTTCATATAAAAACGCTAAAGCAAAATCATCTAAAGCCTTACCATCATTAATACTTTTTCCAAGCTCTAGCAAACTTTGCAAGCTAAGCACAGAACCTACATATTTTTGCTTACTTAAAAACTCATGAACCTTAGCAGCTATTCTTGTTTTTTCACTACTAAAAAAATACCTATCATCTTTAGCTAAATCATCAAATTCTTGCTCAAACTCATCTAAACTTTCATTTTGTTTTGGATCTTGCTTGAACTTGACAATCACATCTAAAGGCATAGTTCCGCCTAGCTCTTTATCTATAATCAACAAACCTTGTTTAATCCTAGAACTATCTTTAAAATAACTCACAAAGCTATTTTCTACTTTAATTTGTAAAATTCCATACAAAGCAAAAGCAACACAAAATAAACTTATGCTATAGATAATTTTTCTATGTTTTAAACTTACATTTGCACAAAAACTTAAAAATTTTAACGAATTTTGATTAAGCTCTTTAAAATTTAGACGCGGCATTAGTACCAAAATACTTGCAAAATAAATATAAGCTAAAATCAAACTCACGCTAATACCAAGACTCATCATAATGCCAAGTTTGATAATAGGCTCAATATCTGAAAAGACAAAACTTAAAAACCCAACAACCGTGGTTAAAATAGCATAAAAACTAGGACTTGCTTTATCAAGTAAGGTTGAGAGTAAAAGCTTATAAACACTAGCCTTTGGATGTTTGTTTAAATTTTCTATAAAATGCACGATCAAATGTATCACAACAGAAACGGTGATAATAAGCACTAAAGCTACATAGTTTGAAGACACTACGGTAATATCAAAGCCCAAAAGTGCGAAAATCCCACTTGAAGTAAAAAGCGAAATCACACAAATTCCCAAAGCCAAAAACACCAAACGCAAAGAGCCAAAAAACCGCCAAAGTGCTATAAATAAAAGTCCTATTAAACTAAAACCATAAATTTTTAAATCACTTTTTACATAATTAATCATATCATTAGCGATCATTTCTACACCGCCAAGGTGCAAAAAGTCTCCATTTTGACTATACTTAGATACTATTTTAGTAATTTCTTCTAATCTTTTTGCACTAAATTCTCTTGAGTTTTCTTGGTGTTTTTTAATCAAAGTTCTAAAATGCTCTTTTTCATTTTCATTTTGTGCATTATCTCTTGAATTAATCAAGTCATTATAAACAAGATCAGGCGCTAGATAAATCAAAATTCCTGTTGTTTTTCCATCTTTTGAGATGATATTATTTTTATAAAAGGGTTGGTTTAAAATTTCTTTTTTAGCTAGATTAATATCCACATCTTGACTAAAAATATTAGGTATATTTTGGATAAGCTCTTTTAATTCTTTACCTTTAGAACTTGCAAGTAAAGGCGCATTAGTGATAGAAAATACCTTTTGCACACCATTGATTTTTTCTAAATCAAGAGTTAAGTTTTTAATAGTTTCTAAATTTTCTTTAGTAAAAATATCTTTATCTTTAGGAGCAAAAGCAAGCATTAAAAAATTATCATTACCATAGCGTGCTGAAACTTCTCTATATAGTTTCAAACCCTCATCATGCTCTAAAAGCAAGCTTTCAGCACTTGCATCAACACTTAAATTTTTAGCAAAAAAACTAAAAAATACACAAAAGATTAAAGTAATCCCCAAAGTTAGCTTTGGGAAATTAAGAAAGATTTTTAAAATTTTACTTAGCATTATTTAGAAAAATCAACACTAGAAAGCTTTTCAAGCAAGGTTTTAAAATCGCCATTTTGCAAGACATCTTTAAATTGTGAGCGATAAGTTTGTATGATACTTATGCCAAAAATATCTACATCATAAATTTGCCAATCATTATTTTTATCATAAAATTTAAAAATTACAAAATTTTCTTTGCCATCTACTATCATAGAAGTTTTCAAAAAAGCTCTTTTGTTTTTTTCTTCTAAATTAATCACTTTTAATTTTTGAGAATCATACAAAGCAAGCTTATCTGTGAAACTTTTTTTAAGGTTTTTTTCAAAAGCTTTGTTAAATTCATTTTTTTCATTTTCACTTAATTTTTCATATCTTGTAGAAAGACTAAGCTTAGCCATAAGCTCATAATCAAAAACACCATCAAATAAAACAAAGATTTTTTCCGCCGCTTTAACTTTATCATTTTTATTTTGATCTAATATCTTTAAGCTCTCATCAATTTTTTCTTGCATAGTTTTAGAAATATCTTGCAAATTTAAAGCAAAAGCAAATGCTACACTAAAAAGCAAAACTATGATTTTTTTCATTTTATCTCCTTATTTGATGAGTTCTTGGCGTCTTTGTTCATACGCATCACGTATAAAAGTATAATAATCTACACTATTTTGGTAAATATCATCTATTTTTTCATACTCAAAACTTAATTCATTTAATTTTAATGCAGCATTTACGCCTGCTCCAACCCAAAGATTCTCAATATATCCCTCAGGCACCATAAACCAATTTACAGGCAAAGCTAAAGCATCTCTTACATTATAAGGACCTAAAAGTGGAAGCACTAGGTGTGGTCCACTACCTACTCCCCATTTGCCCAAAGTCGTTCCAAAATCAGCCTCATAACTTTTTAAAGGAGTTTTGCTCGCACTATCTAACAAACCAAATCCAAAAATCACATTCACACAAAATCTTCCAAATTCCTCGCCAGCTTTTCTAAATTCTAAACTTAAAAGGTGATTGATAAATCTAAAAGGCGATCTTGTGGTATCAAAAGCATTTTTTACTCCTGTTCTTATAAAACTTGGAGTAATACTTTTATAAGAAAGTGCAGCCGGTCTTAAAAAATAAGTATAAAGATCATAATTAAATTTACTCATAGCTTTATTATAGGTATAAAAGCTATCTTTGACTTCTTTTTTTTGATATTCTTGTTCAAAATCTTCAAAGTCATTTGCCAAAATCAAAGTATTAAAAAATAAACACAAACTTAGTATGTATTTTAACAAGCTTTTTCCTTTTAAAATTTCATAAATTAAAATCTTAAATTATACAAAAATTAAAATAAATTTTTACATTAAAATGCTTTTAAAATATTCTTTAAAAAAATTAAAAATTTTTATTTGCTTATGAAATAAGTCTTAGAAAATATGCAAAAAATACAAATTTATTTTTGCTTTTAAAAATAAGCTATAATTTTTTCAAAATTTACTACTAAAAGGACAAAAAATGAAAAAAATTTTCACCCTGCTTTTTTTGTGTATTTTCGGCTATGGCGCTGATGTAAATATCGCTGCAGCTGCAAATGTAGCTTATGCTTTTAAAGCCTTGCAAAAAGAATTTCAAAAAGAAAACCCTGATATTAGTATCAATGTAAGCTTAGGCGCTAGTGGAAATTTAGTCTCACAAATCAAAAATGGAGCGCCATTTGATATATTTATGGCTGCAAATATGAAATTTGCACAAAGCTTGTATGATGATAATTTTGCTAGCACAAAACCTGTTATTTATGCTCAAGGAGCTTTAGCTTTACTCAGTGTTAGAATGGATTTAAGCAAAGGCTTAGACACACTTAAAGAAGAAAAAGTCAAAATCATCACCATAGCTAATCCCAAAGCTGCTCCTTATGGTCAAGCTAGTATAGAAACTTTACAAAATGCTAAAATTTATGAGCAAACAAAAGCTAAAATCATCGAAGCAAAATCCATAGGAGAAGCACTTACTCAAACACTAAAAGCAGCCGATGTGGGTTTTATAGCAGCAAGTGCTTTATATGAAGATACACTAAAATCTTATAAACTCCAAGAAGGAAAAAATTATATTTTAATCGATCCAAAGCTTTATGAGCCAATCAATCAAGGCATTGTTATCACTTCTTATGGTAAAGATAATGCCAAAGCTAAGAAATTTTATGATTTTATTTTAAGCAAAAAGGCTAAGGAAATTTTTAAAGCTTATGGCTATAATATCCCATGATTAAAGCTAAAATAAATACTATAAAAAATCATGAAAATATAAACTGGGTAGAATTTCTTATAAAAAAACATAAATTATATATGCTTGCTTTAGAACTTGATGAAAAAGCAAGCATTGATCAAGAAGTTTTACTTGCTTTTAAAAGTAGCGAATGCTTACTTAGTAAAAAAAATTTAGAAAACTCATTTTTAAATACCTTTTATGCAAAAATCATTGATATTTTTCAAGGACAAATCATCACTATCATAAGATTAGAAAATGAAATTTGCACTTTCGAAGCTCAAATTAGCACCCATGAGTTTTTAGAACAAGACTATCAAAAAAATGATTTTATATTTGCTTATGTACATCCTAGCGCTTTATTTATCAAAGAGTATTTATGTTAAAACTTGACTTTGAAAAAATCTTTAAAAATAAAGAAAAAGAATTTAAACTTAAGGTTAAATTTGAAGTCAAAGAAGGAGAATTTTGTGCTATTTTTGGAAAAAGTGGCAGCGGTAAAACTACGCTTTTAAGAATTTTAGCAGGTTTTGAAAAAGCACAAGGGATTTGCACTTTTAATGATACTATATTTTTTGATGATAAAAACTTTCTAAGTCCACAAAAAAGAAAACTTGGCTTTGTTTTTCAAGATTATGCTTTATTTGAAAATATGAATGTAGAGCAAAACTTACTTTTTGCCAAAAAAGATCTAAAATTTGCCAATGAACTTTTAGAGCTTTTAGATTTAAACAAACACAAAAAAAGTCATATTTTAGAACTAAGCGGGGGACAAAAACAACGCGTAGCTTTAGCAAGAGCCATTATGCAAAAACCTAAACTTTTACTTTTAGATGAGCCATTTAGCGCCTTAGATAATGAGATAAAACTACACTTACATGATTATCTTTTAAATATACATAAAATTTATAAAATCACTACTATTTTAATCAGCCATGATGTAAGTGAAGTTTATAAACTGGCTAATAAAGTCATTGTTTTAGAAAATGGAGCCATCATCAAAGAAGGTTCACCTAATGAGGTTTTTTTAAAAACACAAGGCTCACAAAAATTTGCTATAAAAGCACGCATTTTAAAACTACAAAAGCAAGATAGCATATTTATAGCCATACTTGCCATAGGTAATCAAATCAGTCAAGTAGCACTAAGCCCTTTAGAAGCTAAAGATTTTAAAGAAAATGATGAAGTACTTTTGAGCCAAAAAGCTTTTGCGCTAAATTTAACTAAGATATAAAAAAACAATGTTAAAATAAGATAAATTATTACAAGGTTATAAATGACTTATGGATTTTTTATCTTAAAATTTTATACAAGCTTATGGACAAAATGGAAGATAAAAACTGCATATGGTTATTTTTTCTACGCCATAGCCCCACCTTTTATCCTTTTGTAGTTTCATTTTTAAATTAATTTAAAAGGATAAAAAATGCATTGGTTAGTATTAGCAATTAGTATAGTTTTTGAAGTGATTGCAACAAGCTCGATGAAGTATGCAAGCATAAGTAAAAATAATCTTTATTTAATCGTTTTTGCGGTGTTTTTTTCATTTTCTTTAGCAGGTTTATTTTATGCTTTGAAAAAAATTGATTTAAGCATAGCTTATGCAACTTGGGCAGGTTGTGGTTTGGCACTTGTTAGCGTGGTGGGATTTTTAATCTTTAAAGAAGCAATAACCATTAATAAAATCATTTTTATTATTTTAATCATCACTGGAGTGGTGGGATTAAAACTTAGTGCTTAAGCCTTTTGGCTTAAAGCACATTCATACTTTGTATCATTACTTTTGCTTTACATTCAGCACAGCAATATAGTGTTTTTATCTTAGCTTCATCGCCCATAAATCTTGGCTTCATAATGCTAGCTATTTTTTCAATGGCCTTTTTAGTAGCAAATTCTTTCCCACACTCTACACAGGCAAAAAGTTCATCTTGAGCTAAAACCATAAAAGAAAAATACTCTTTTTCTAAATCTATCCCACTTCTTTGAAGCATTAAAGTATCTTTTTCAGCACAACTTGCCTCACAATATCCACAGGTAGTACATAAGCTTGCATTAAATTTCAAAGAATTATCCTTAGCATCAGCTACTAAAGCTCCCACATTACAAGCTCCCACACAAGAAAGACACAAAGTACAGGTATCTGCATTGATAGTGATTTTTCCATAGCGTATCCATTCTTTGCTTGGGATATTGCCTAAATTTTCTTCTTTTATAAGCTCTCTTAATCTTATAGCAAAATCTTCTCTTTTTAAAAGCGCAGGATTATAAGATATAAATTTAAGATTTTCTATAAAATGTGCTTGATTAATAGCCTCTAAAAGTTCTTTTTCATCTTTAGCTAGAAAAATTGCATTTTGTTTGAATTTTCTTTGAAATATCTCATTCATCAAAGCTATCACTTCTAAAGCACCTTGTGATAAGCCATCACTATAAAAAACCACACTCGCACCACTTGTTTGAAGCATAGCTAAAAAATGTGCTTGATCAAGATAGTTTTCGCCTTTAATCATAAAAGGCATTACATCTTCTTTTAAAGCGATATTTAAATTTTCTATAGACATTTTCTCAGGGATTATTAAAATGATTTTATCTTCATAAAATTTTAAAATTTCATAAAAGCTATTGCGTGGCATAGGTGCATAATCAAGCGCCCCACTAGGACAAATCCCTACACAATCACCACAGCTTAAACAATCCACATGAGAAAATTCTAATTTTCTTTGTTCATCATCTTTTAAAATAGCCACACTAGGACAAATTTCGGCACATTTTCCACAATGCACACTTCTTCTTTCATGGTATTGACAAATACTATCATCATAACTAATATAATTTCTAAATTTATATTTTGGAGAATTAGAATTTAAAAGTTTTATAAGTTCTTCTTGACTTAAGGTAGTTAAATCATAGCAACCACTTTGTTGATCAAAACTTTCTTTTTTTACATCATATAAGAAAAAATCACAATCAATCTCTACTTGCTCATTATCTTTTAAAGCTATCACACAAAGCTCGCCCACGCAACCTAAAACACCCAAACATTGCTCATTGCTTAGTTTTAAAACCTTGTATTCTTGTTTTTTTAAGCTTTCAATAAGCTCATTTTGATCCTCATTGCTTACAATAATTACATTTTTACCCACTTCTTTGGTGTATTCTAAATCAAGCCCTAAATCATAAACTTTAGATCTAATCTTATATAAAGACTCAATAGTTTTAGCTTTTTTAAGTACATCATCTTGTGAGTTTTTAAGGTAAAAATTAATCTCAGGTGCATAAACTTCAGGGTTTAAAAGCTTTGAATTTCCTATAAAAACTTCTTCATCACAGGCTTTTTGAACTATGCTAATATCATCACTTAGAGGAATTAAATCTTCATTTTCTAAAAATACAAAATCTCTCATAACACTCTCTTTTAAATTTTTTAATCTTAATTATATAAATTTCATTATAAAAAAGTTATAATTTTACTAATTTATTCTTAAGGTTTAAGATGAACAAATTTAGAAATTTTCCACCCATAAACACGCTTATAAACGATGAAAACTTGGCTAATTACCCTTTGTATTTAAGATCTCATTTTGCAAAAATAGTTGTTTCAAATTGTAAAAAAGAACTAAGTAAAAATGAAAATTTAAATTTTAGCTTGCAAGATTTGCTAAGTAAAATTACTCAAAGCATTGATAAGTTTTTAAATATGCAAAGTCAAAGTTTGATCAATGCTACTGGAGTTATCATACATACTAATCTTGGTCGTAGCATTATTGATGAGAGTATTTTTGAAAGAACTAAAGAAATCATCTGCTCTTATTCAAATTTAGAGTTTAACATGCAAAGTGGCAAAAGAGGCTCAAGGTATGACGCACTTAGTGCGAATTTAAAAATATTATTTGATTGTGAAGATTGCTTGGTTGTTAATAATAACGCTTCGGCTGTATTTTTGATCTTAAATACCTTAGCAAAAAACGAGGAAGTTATTACTTCAAGAAGTGAGCTGGTTGAGATTGGAGGAAATTTTAGAATTCCTGAAGTTATGCTAGCAGCTGGTGTTAAGCTAAAAGAAATAGGCACGACTAATAAAACTCATTTATATGATTATGAAAAAGCTATCAATGAAAATACTAAGATGATTTTAAAAACTCATCGTTCTAATTTTGCTTTTAAAGGATTTTTTGAAGAAGTAAGTTTAGATGAAATTCATGCTTTGACAAAAAAGAAAAAACTCATATCTTATTATGATTTAGGTGCTGGCTGGTGTGAAAAAATTAATAAACAACTTAGCAAAAACGAGCCAAGCGTGAAAGAGCTTTTAAAACATTGTGATATTTTAAGTTTTAGTGGTGATAAGCTTTTTGGCTCTACTCAAGCAGGCATTATACTTGGAAAGAAAAAATACATTCAACAACTAAAGAAAAATCAACTTCTAAGAATGCTAAGGGTTGATAAAATCACTCTAGCTTTTTTAAATGAAACTACCAAAGCATACTTAGAAAAAGAATATGAAAAAATTCCTACACTAAAACTTTTAAATGATGATTTAAAAACCATAGAAAAAAAGGCTCTCTTTGTCAAAGAAAAAATTCCTACAAAATGTGAGTTAAAAGCTTCTAAAAGTTTAGTAGGCGGTGGCTCTATGCCTGATAAAAGCTTAGACACTTTTGTGTTAAGTTTTGATGAAAAAGCTTTGCTTTTACAAGAAAAATTTAGAAAAAAAGGTGTGATTGGCCGTGTTGAAAATGGACATTTTATACTAGATTTTAGAAGTATTTTAGAAAAAGATTTAAACCGTTTAATCCACGCTATCAAAGAGGTATTTCATGCATAGTATTATCATAGGCACTGCTGGACATATTGATCATGGTAAAACCTCACTTATTAAAGCTTTAAATGGTTTTGAAGGCGATGATTTAAAAGAAGAGCAAGAAAAAGGCATTACGATTAATCTTAGCTTTTCAAATTTAAAAAGTGAAAATTTAAATATTGCTTTTATCGATGTACCTGGACATGAAAGTTTAATTAAAACTATGATAAGTGGTGCTTTTGGCTTTAGAGTGTGTATGTTTGTCATAGATATAAACGAGGGTTTAAAGGCTCAAAGTATAGAGCATTTAAGGGTTTTGGAATTTTTAGGCGTAAAAGATGTAGTGCTTATTTTGAGTAAGGTTGATTTATGCAAGGATTTAGTACAAAAGCAAGCAGAGCTTTTAAAAGAATTAAAAGCCTTTAAAATCAATATCTTAAAAGTTTTTCCAACAAGCATTTATGATGAGCAAAGTATATTAAATTTAAAAAACTATCTACTTAGTTTAAAGCCTAAAGAAAATGATGAAAATTTGATTTTTAGATACTACATTGATAGAATTTTTTCTCTAAAAGGTATAGGAACGGTAGCAACAGGAAGCTTAAATGAAGGAAAGATCAGCAAAAATGAAAAAATATTTTGCCTTGAAAATCAAAAAGATATCATTGTAAAAAATATACAAATTCATGAAGAAAATGTTTTAGAAGCAAAAGCTTATAATAGAGTTGCTTTGAGTTTAAATTGTGATTATCATGAGTTAAAAAAAGGCTATGTATTAAGCAAAAAAGGTGTTTTTAAAAGCTTTAAAAGTATCGATGGGGTTGTTTTTAATACAGAGATTAAACACGGAAGCATTTTAGAATTTTGCAGTGGCTCAAAAAAGCTTAATGCAAAAATTAGTGTAATCAAAGAATTTGAAGATAAAACTTATATTAGCTTAGAGTTTGATAAAAGCCTACCTTTGTGTTTTGATGATAAATTTATCTTGCTTGAAAATGGGCGTATTAAAAGTGGTGGCGTGGTGTTAAATGCGGTAAGCGAGCCTTTAAAAAAAGATATAAAAGCTAAGTATTTAGCACTTTTAGAACAAAAAGATTTTAAAAAAGTATTTGAGTTTTTAAAACAAACTCACAAACTTGGTTTTGGCTTACTTTCAAGCTATCAACGCTTTAAACTCACTCATGAACAAGCTTTAAACTTAGCAAAAAGCTTAGATCATGTTTTTGTCGATGAGCAAGCTTTAAATGTATATGATTTAAATGCTATGCAAACTTTGAAAGAATTTATTGATTTTATTTTCTCTAAAAATCCTTATGCTTTAATCTCGCCTCACTCTATCGCCTTAAGGCTTAGCTGGGCAAGTGAAAATTTTTGTGCTTATGTACTCAAGCAAATGCAAGAAAAATTAGATTTCAAAGACGGCATATGGTTTTTAAAAGGACAAAATTTTGAAAAATTACAAGAAAAGGCTCATTGTGAGCTTTATGAAATTTTAAAAAAAGAAGGTATAAAACCTACCGCACCTTACAATCTTTATGAATATTTAGAGCTTGATAGGAAAAATGGAGATCTTATCTTAAAAAAACTCACCAAAGAAAACAAAGTCAAAAGATTAGCGCATAATCTTTTTATAGAAAAAAATGCCCTTGAAAATCTCATGCAAGAGTTTTTAAAGCTTTTGCAAAATCATCATTTAGATGTCGCTTTTGTAAAAAATCATTTTCAAATTTCAAGAAAATACGCCATAGCTTACTTAGAATACCTTGATAAAAACTATCCTCAAGTGATAAAAATCGAGGAAAAAAGAATGCTAAAAGTCTAAGTGTTAAAATTTACATTTTATAATGATAAAAATTTAAATTAAAGGAAAAAAATGAAAAAATCTCTAGCTCTTTTAACTCTTGCTAGCTCTTTATTTGCTGCAAGTAATGAAGAAATTATTAATTTTTTTAAGAAAAATCCAAATTTATCAAATGCAAATATTAGTGTTTCTAGTAGAGAAAAAATTCCTGATACTAACTTTGAAGCCGTGATAGTTAATTTTGAAATTAGTGGTAAAAATTTCCAAGAAATCGTTTTCACTCAAGATAATATCATCACAACTGAAGTAATTGATGTAAAAAAAGGTGAGTTTTATTCTCAAGTTTATCAAGCAAAACTCATGGAAAAACAACAAGCTGAATTTTCAAAAAAAGCTCTAGTGGAACTTAAAAAAGAAAAAATGTTTGTTTCTTTAGGCGATAAAAACAAACCTTTGCTTTATGTTTTTAGCGATCCTGAATGTCCATATTGTAGAATGCATTTAGATAAAATAGAAGAAACACTAAAAACTCATCAAGTTAAATTTATCTTAACTCCTATCCATGATACAAGCGCATTTGAAAAATCTGCATTAATCTATAAAGAAAGTAAAAATGCTAAAGACGATGCACAAAAAATTGCTATCATGAAAAAATACTATGATAAAAATTTAAAAGATTATAAAAAACCTAGTGAAGCTGAAGTTAAAGCAGTAAGAGAAACTTTTGCAAAATACTCTAAACTTGGTCTTCGCGCCGTACCAACCATAATCGATGCTCAAAAATAATCTTTTCTTGCTTGCGCTTGCACTATTTTTAAGTGCTTGCACAGGCCCTATGCAAACTTTTATCCAAACAAATAATGAGGGTATTTTCCTACATGCTAATAAAAATCAAAGTTTTTCTTTACACATCAATAATCCTTCAAAATTAAACACAAATTTAGAGGCCAAACTCGCTCAAAAATTACAAAATTTGGGATTGGTTTTAGATAATACTCAAAGTGATTATAAAATTTATATCAATATAGTAGATTTTAAGAAATTTTCTTACGCACAAAGACTAATTGCTTCTAATGCGAGATTTTTTTATAATGACTTTGATAAAATAGATAATGTTTTTGAAATGGAAGTAGAAAATTACTATCTTTTGCAAGTTAATTTACAAATTAGCTACAAAAACTTTACTCAAAGCACCTCGCTTTTAGCAAGAACTGCTTATCTTAGCAATATAGATAGAGCCAAAGAATCTTTAGAAGAAAAAATTGCTAACCAGATAGCAAGCTTTTTTTATATGCATTAAAGATGGCATTTAAGCCATCTTTTTAAATATAACCATGATCAATCATCGCATCAGCTACTTTTTTAAAGCCTGCTATGTTTGAGCCTACTACTAAATTTCCTTCATGATTGTAAGCTTTTGCACACTCGTATGAATTTTCAAAAATATTTTTCATAATCTTATGCAATTTTGCATCAACTTCCTCAAAGCTCCATTGACACATACTTGCATTTTGTTGCATTTCAAGTTGAGAAGTCGCTACACCGCCTGCATTTGCAGCCTTAGCTGGTGCAAATAAAAAGTCTTTTTGATTTAACATAAAATCAATCGCTTCAAGTGTGCTTGGCATATTAGCTCCCTCTGCTACCATACGACAACCATTATGATATAAGGTTTTAATATCTTCTAAATTTAACTCATTTTGCGTAGCACTTGGAAAAGCTATATCACAAGGTATACTCCATACTCCATTACAACCTTGTTTATATGCACTTTTTGGAGTAAAAATAGCACCTTTTTTAAGCGCTGCATAATCACTCACCCTAGCTCTTTTTACTTCTTTAATTTCTTTTAATAAATCTAAATCTATTCCATCTTTATCATAAACAAATCCATCGCTATCACTTATTGTGATTGCTTTTGCACCAAGTTGGTGTAATTTTTCTATGGTATAAATTGCCACATTTCCACTACCTGAGACTGCACATTCTTTTCCTTCTAATGCATTGCTATATTTTGCTAGCATTTCTTGAGTAAAATACACGCAGCCATATCCTGTTGCTTCTGTTCTTGCTAAACTTCCACCCCATGGAATTTTCTTTCCCGTTAAGGTTCCATCAAAATTAGAGCTAATTTTCTTATAAGCTCCAAACATATATCCAATTTCCCTAGCACCAACCCCTATATCACCAGCTGGAACATCAGTGCTTGCACCTATGATTTTTGAAAGTTCAGCCATAAAAGCTTGACAAAAACGCATAATTTCTGCTTCACTTTTACCCTTAGGGTCAAAATTTGCTCCACCTTTAGCACCGCCTATCATCAACCCTGTTAAAGAATTTTTAAAAATTTGCTCAAAACCTAAAAATTTTAAAACATCCAAATTTACACTAGGATGAAATCTAAGTCCACCTTTATAAGGACCTAAACTAGAATTAAACTGCACTCTATAGCCAAAATGTGTTTGAGCTTTACCTGCATCATTGATATATACAACTCTAAATATAGTTGTTTTTTCAGGCATTACAATACGCTCTAAAATTGCATGATCTTGATAAGTTTTGTTAGATTCAAGTAAAGGTTCTAAAGAATTTAATACCTCAGTTGCTGCTTGAAAAAAGATAGGTTGTCTTGGGGAAATTGTTTGAATTTTTTCTAAAGTTTCGTTGATATATTGTTTAGCCATACTCATAAATTGTCCTTTTTATAGTATCTTGCTGTTTGTTTTAGCTAAAAATTTTTTTAGCGCCATTTGCTCCTTTGTTCCTATTTTGTAATAAATTAGCTTTAAGTATGCGCTAATTTCCTTTTGAGAAAGATTTCTTGATTTAGAATAATCTAGCAAAATATATTGTGGGATGAAAATTTTACTTTTTGTGAAATTTTTCATCATTTTTTTATAAATAGAAAAATTTTTAACACAAGAAAAACGTGCAAAAACAAAAGGAAGTTTTGTCTTTTCATACCATAATTCACACAAATCAATATAATCTTTTGGATTTTGCAAATAAAGTTTTAAAGCCTTATCACCGATGATAACCTCCCCTTTTTGCTTTAAAACTTTTGCAAGAGCATTGGAAGTTGCAGAACTCGCATCTTCTTTGCTTTGAGAATGTTTTTTTACTAAAACGCTTTTTACCTTTTTGCTTGCGCAAATTCCCACATTTAAGGTTTTGTATTTTTTTCTACGACTTTCAATACTTGAAATAATCGCTGCATCAATGCGTCTAAAATACAAATGGCGATTTAGCTTACTAGGAACCCCTTTTTTGTATTCTGTAGTTTGCTTAACATAGCTAGGAAAAGCTGCTTTTTTAAGATAGATATGCAAAGGGAGTAAATTAAGATAATCTATCTTTCCAAAAACCATCTTAGCCTTTCTATTATTAAGTATTAGTATCCTATAAAAAAATATCTTAAATATAAATTAATTTAATTAAAAATATAATCAATACTAAAATTTATATCAAAATTTAACATTTATTGTAAAAAATTATTTTGTAATCTTAGATTATTAAGTAAAAAATTAAAATAATAGAAAAGTCAAATTGAAAGATTGAAAATAAAAATTAAGTTTTATTCAAAAAAATATTTTAAATAAAACTTAATCTATAAAAACTATTGTAAGCTTGCTAGATATTTTTGATAGTCAAATTCTTTTACTAAAGCTACCCCATCTTCAACCGCAGCTTTTGCCACAGCAGCACTAACTACAGCTTTTACTCTACTATCAAATGGTTTTGGTATAACATAGTCTCTACCAAAGCTAAGCTCTTCTACTCCATAAGCTTGTTTTACCTCATCAGTTACTTCAAGCTTAGCTAAATCAGCTAAAGCTTTAGCAGCAGCTAATTTCATATTTTCAGTGATTTTAGTCGCTTTTACATCTAAGGCTCCTCTAAAAATAAAAGGAAAACCTAAAACATTGTTAATTTGATTTGGATAATCACTTCTACCTGTTCCAACTATAGCATCATTTCTAACCCTTTTAACCTCTTCAGGCATTACTTCAGGCACAGGATTAGCTAGTGCAAAAATCACAGGATCTTTAGCCATACTTAAAATCATCTCATCATCTAAAATCTTAGGTGCACTTAAACCCAAAAACACATCAGCACCTTTTAAAGCCTCTCTTAAAGTACTATCTTTGGTATCACTTACAAATTCTAGTTTGTATTTATTTAAATCATCTCTTTGAGTATTAATCACACCTTTGCTATCTACCAAAACGATATTTTTAACCCCTAAATTTCTATACATTCTAGCACTTGCAATACCCGCTGCACCCGCACCACTTACTACTACTTTAATATCTTCAAATTTTTTACCACTAATTTCCATAGCATTCATTAATCCTGCTGTAGAAATGATCGCGGTACCATGTTGATCATCATGCATTACTGGAATTCCAAGATCTTGCAATGCAGCTTCTATTTCAAAGCATTTTGGTGCTGAAATATCTTCTAAATTAATTCCTCCAAAAGTAGGCGCTATAGCTTTACAAAAGGTAACAATCTCATCTACACTGTGAGCATTAATTTCTAAATCATAAGCATTAACATTAGCAAATTTTTTAAATAAACAAGCCTTTCCTTCCATCACGGGCTTACTTGCGCTTGCTCCTATATTACCAAGTCCCAAAACCGCACTACCATCACTTACTATGGCAACTAAATTAGCTTTATTGGTGTATTTATAAGCTAAGGTTTCATCTTTTGCTATCTCAATACAAGGTTCAGCAACCCCCGGAGAATAAGCTAAAGATAAATCATGCGCACTATCCATAGGCTTTCTAGCAACAATATCTACTTTACCGCCTAAGTGGTATTCTAAAGCCTCTTCTTTTAAATTCATTATTTCCCCTTCATGTAAGTTAGTAAATTTTCTATTCTAAGCTTAGCTTTTTGCACTCCTAAAAATTCTAATACTTCAAATATACTAGGACTTACCGAGCTTCCAGTGAGTGCAATGCGTATGGCTTGAGCTAGATCTTTTAACTTAAGATTATTTTCTTCTAAGAATTGATTAGTTAATTCTTCAAATTCGCAAGCATTTTTTTGCTCATTTAAAACCATAGCGTATTTTTCCAAATAAGTTAATTTTGTTACATTAAGAAATTTATCTACAGCCTTTTGATCGTATTCTTTTGGGTCATTTAGTAACACTTTAGCCCCGCTAATAATATCATGCAAGGTTTTAGCTCTCTCTCTTAACATATCCAGTAAAAATCCCGCTTTTTCATACTGACTTAAATCAAAACCTAAATCTTTTAATTGTCTATTGATTTCTTCAAAAGGTAAAGTTTTAATATAATGAGCATTAAGCCATTCTAGCTTTTTAAAATTATAGCAAGAAGCACTTTTATTAATATGATTTGGGTCAAAAAGCTCTTGCATGCTTTCTAAAGAAAAAATCTCATCATCGCCATGACTCCAACCAAGACGCACTAAGAAATTTAGCAGGGCTTGAGGTAAAATCCCCATATTTTTATACTCCATCACATCAGTTGCTCCATGACGCTTAGAAAGTTTTTTACCATCTTCACCATGTATCATAGCCACATGATAAAATTTAGGAATTTTAAAGCCTAGTGCCTCATAAAGAACGATTTGTTTTGGGGTATTTGATAAATGATCATCCCCTCTTATAACATCACTCACACCCATTAGTGCATCATCAATTACAACAGTTAGATTATAAATTGGGCTACCATCGCTTCTTGCAATTACAAAATCATCTAAAATATCTTCAGCCTTAAAACTAACCTCGCCTTTAATACCATCTATAAATTTAATCTCTCCACTTTGTGGTGCTTTTATACGCACCACAGGCTCAATACCACTTGGGGGAGTTCCTTTAAAATCTCTATATCTACCATCGTATTTTGGGCGCTCTTTGGCTGCTTCTTGCTTAGCTCTTAACTCATCAAGCTCTTCTTTGCTCATATAACAATAATAAGCCTTACCCTCATCTAGTAATTTTTGAATGTATTTTTTGTAAATATCAAATCTTTGAGATTGATACTCAATCGTCCCATCATAATCAAGCCCACACCATTTAAATGCTTCTATAATAGCTTGTGTAGCTTCTTGTGAATTTCTTTTTAAATCCGTATCTTCAATACGCAATAAAAATTTACCCTTATTTTTTCTCGCATAAAGATAATTATATAAAGCCGTTCTAAGCCCTCCTATGTGCAAATATCCTGTTGGAGAAGGAGCAAAACGCGTTGTGATTTCTTGCATATTTTTACCTTTTTTAAATTTTTATTGTTATAATGCTATATTTACACTTAAATAAAGGTTTTATATGAGAAAATTTTTAATATCTTGTTGTTTTGCTGCAAATATTTTATATGCTCAAACCCTTGGTGGCGTAGCAATGGTAGTAGAAAATCAACCTATTACTCTTTATGATATAGAACAAACCATGAAAGAATTAAAAACTGACGATAAACAAAAAGCTATAGCATTTTTAGTAGATGATAAAGTTCAACAAAGTGAAGCTAAAAAGTTAGGAATTTATGTAAGTACTTTTGAACTTAATGAAAAATTAGCCCAAATAGCAAAAGGCAATAAAACCGACATTAATGGTTTGCAATCAAAGATAGAAAAAGATGGTTTAAGTTTTGAAGTTTTTAAAAATAAGGTTAGAAAAGATCTTGAAAGAGAAAAGCTTTATAGAAGCATAATGCAAAATGCAAAAATCAATATCGATGATGAAACACTAAAACATTTTTACGAAAGCAATCTTGATAAATTTAGCACTTTTTCAAATATAGACTTAGTTGTTTATAATTCTACTAATCCAGAACTTTTACAACAGCTTGCACAAAATCCTATGTATAAAAATTCTCAAATTAAATCAAAAGCCATTAGTTTAAACGCAGCTAGTTTAGATCCAAGATTACTTGCTTTATTAAACAATACAAAAATAGGAGAATTTACTCCGGTATTAAATGGTGAAAATGCTTATATAGTATATTTTGTAAAAGAAAAATATGGTAAAAATCCTATCGAATTTGACTTAATCAAAGATCAAGTTAGCAATGTCTATACCCTAACTCAAAAAGAACAAGCCTTAAAAAATCATCTTGATAAAATAAGAGCAAATGCTCATATAGAAGAATTAAGATAGGTTAAAAAACCTATCTTAAATTAATGTCTTGAAAGATAATTTGTATCATAATTATTATTGATAAAATCTGCATTATCCATCATCGCTAAATGAAAATCTTTAGTTGTTTTAATCCCACCTACAATAAGCTCTTGCAAGGCTATTTTCATTTTAGAAATAGCTGTGTTCCTATCTTCTCCCCAAACAACTAATTTTCCAATCATAGAATCATAATAAGGAGGCACGCTATAATCTTGATAACAATGACTTTCCATTCTTACATTGCGTCCTGCTGGAGCTACGTATTTTGTGATTTTACCTGGGCAAGGTAAGAAAGTTTTGGAATCTTCAGCAGTGATTCTACATTCTATAGAATGGCCTTTAAGTTTAATTTCTTCTTGCTTTGGTAAAGGATACCCTTCTGCTACTTTAATCATAAGCTCGATAATATCTACCCCACTTACCATCTCACTTACACAATGCTCAACCTGCAAACGCGTATTCATTTCGATAAAATAAAAATCTAAATTTTTATCTACTAAAAACTCAAAAGTTCCTGCACCTTCATAATCAATAGCCTTAGCAGCTTTTACTGCTGTTTCATGAAGTCTTGCTCTTGTTTTTTCATCTAGTAAAATTGCAGGAGATTCTTCTATAAGTTTTTGATGGCGTCTTTGCATAGAGCAATCTCTCTCACCCAAATGTATCACATTACCAAAGCTATCTCCTATGATTTGTACTTCTATATGACGTGGGTTTTGGATATATTTTTCCATATACATAGTTCCATCACCAAAAGCACTCATAGCTTCACTTTCTGCTGACCAATAAGCTTTTTCCAAATCTTTTTCATCTTCAACTACACGCATACCACGGCCACCACCGCCTGCTGCTGCTTTTAAAATCACAGGATAGCCGATTTCTTTGGCAAGCTTTTTAGCTGCTTCAACCCCACCTAAAGCTCCATCGCTTCCTGGGATTACAGGCACACCTGCTCTTTGCATTACTTGTTTAGCTTTGCTTTTATCACTCATTAGTGCCATAGCAGCTACTGAAGGGCCTATGAATTTGATGTTGTGTTTTGCACAAATTTCAACAAAATTTTGATTTTCACTTAAAAATCCATACCCTGGAAAAATCGCATCCGCTTCGCTAATTTCAGCCGCACTAATAATAGCTGGGATATTTAAATAACTTTCTGAACTTCTAGCATTTCCTATACAAATACTCGCATCAGCGTATTTTAAATACAAAGCATCTTTATCTGCAGTAGAATACACACAAATTGCTTTTTTTCCCATTTCTTTTACAGTTCTTAAAGCTCTTAATGCAATTTCTCCACGATTTGCTATTAAAACTTTTTTAATTTCCATTTTATAATTTCTCCACCACAAATAAAGGCATGCCAAATTCTACAGGTTGACCATCTGCAACTAATACTTCTACTATTCTACAGTCATATTCAGCTTCGATTTCATTCATGATTTTCATCGCTTCAATAATTGCTATAGTACTTCCTTTTTTAATAGTTTGTCCTGCTTTAGCAAAAGGTGCTGCACCTGGGCTTGGAGCTTGATAAAAAGTACCTACCATAGGGCTGTTGATAGTTGGTTTATTAGAAGAGTTTGAGCTTGCTTTGGTCTCATTAACTACATTTACATTAATTGGCTGTGGAGCTGGAGCAACAGGAGCTGGAGCTGGTAATTCACAACATAAATCTTTTTCTAGTTCTATTTCAAATCCATCTTGTTCTTTTATTTTAATCTTGCTTATACTTGCTTCTGCAAAAAGTTGCATTAGTTCTTTGATTTCTTCTTTTGTCATATATTCTCCTTAATTTATAAGACTTAATTTATAATTATATATAAAAATACTAAAAATAACTTCAATTATTTATTTTTTACTTTTATTTTAAGATATAATTTAAAAATTCACTTTAATTATAAAGGACAAAAATGGGCTTAAAAGCAGATAATTGGATCAAAAAAATGGCATTAGAACACAATATGATAGAGCCATTTTGCGAAGCAAATATAGGTAAAGGTATAGTTAGTTATGGGCTTTCAAGCTATGGATATGATATAAGAGTTGGAAGAGAATTTAAAATTTTTACTAATGTAAATTCCACTGTTGTAGATCCTAAAAATTTTGTAGAAGAAAATGTAGTAGATTTTGTAGGTGATGTATGTATAGTACCTGCAAATTCTTTTGCACTTGCAAGAACGGTTGAGTATTTTAAAATGCCAAATGATGTTTTAGCAATTTGCCTTGGCAAAAGTACTTATGCAAGGTGTGGTATTATAGTGAATGTAACTCCTTTTGAGCCAGGTTTTGAAGGACATATCACTATAGAAATTTCAAACACAACCCCACTACCTGCTAAAATTTATGCTAATGAAGGTATAGCTCAAGTTTTATTTTTACAAGGAGATGAGCCTTGTGATGTAACATATGCTGATAAAAAAGGCAAATACCAAGCCCAAACAGGTATAACTTTACCAAGAATTTTAAAATAATTTTATTTTCAACCGATATAAAAACTTAGCCAAGTAATAGGAAAATATATATGTTTAATGGAAAAAGCATTTTAATCACCGGTGGTACAGGAAGTTTTGGAAAAACTTACACTAAAACTTTACTTCAAAAATACAACCCCAAAAAAATCATAATTTATTCACGCGATGAACTCAAGCAATTTGAAATGGCAAGAGAATTTAATAATAATTGCATGCGTTATTTTATAGGTGATGTAAGAGATAAAGAAAGATTAAATATAGCGATGAAGGATGTAGATTTTGTCATCCATGCAGCTGCTATGAAACATGTGCCAATTGCAGAATATAATCCAATGGAATGTATAAAAACTAATATCCACGGAGCACAAAATGTAATCGATGCGTGTTTGGAAAATAATGTAGAAAAATGTATCGCACTTTCAACTGATAAAGCATGTAATCCTATTAATTTATATGGAGCTACAAAGCTTGCAAGCGATAAGCTTTTTGTAGCAGCAAATAACATAGCAGGAAATTCTCACACTAAATTTAGCGTTACAAGATATGGCAATGTAGTGGGCTCAAGAGGCTCTGTTATACCATTTTTTAAAAAACTCATCAATGAAGGTGTTAAAGAACTTCCTATCACAGATGAGAGAATGACAAGATTTTGGATATCTTTAGAAGATGGGGTTAATTTTGTGCTGAATAATTTTGCCTATATGCATGGAGGGGAAATTTTCGTACCAAAAATTCCTTCTATGAAAATTGTAGATTTAGCTAAAACTATGGCTCCTAATTTAGCTCATAAAATCATAGGTATAAGAGCAGGTGAAAAACTACATGAAATTATGATTTCAAGTGATGATAGTCACTTAACTTATGAATTTGAAAATTATTATGCTATTAGTCCAAGTATTAAATTTACTAATATGGAAATTAATTTTAGCATAAATGCAAAAGGGCAAAAGGGCAAAAAAGTTTCTAATGGCTTTTCTTATAGCTCAGATAATAATCCATCATGGATTAGCCAAGAAGAGCTTTTAAATATAATAAATCATACAGAGCTTGAAAAATGATAACTTATTCTCATCAAAATATTGACGAACAAGACATACAAGTAGTTTGCGAGGCTTTAAAAGATGATTTTTTAACCGGTGGAAGAAAGGTTGAAGAATTTGAACAAGCCCTTTGTGAATATGTGGGTGTAAAATATGCTTGCGTGCTAAATTCAGCCACTTCTGCTTTACATCTTGCATATTTGTCTTTAAATGTAAAAGATAAAATTGTTTTAACAACTCCCATCACCTTTACTGCAACTGCAAATGCAGCTTTAATGGCAGGTGCTAGGGTTGAGTTTATAGATGTAAAAAGTGATGGAAATATTGATGAGAAAAAACTTGCTTTAAGATTAAGCCAAGATAGCTCTAATATAGGGGCAATTTGTGTTGTTGATTTTGCGGGAAATAGCGTAGAAATGGATGAAATCTTAGCCTTAGCTAAACAATACAATATCCCACTAATTGATGATGCAAGTCATGCTCTAGGTGCTATTTATAAAGATCAAAAAGTAGGTTCTATGGCAGACTTGAGTATATTTTCTTTTCATCCTGTTAAACCTATCACAACCTTTGAAGGTGGTGCGGTTGTTAGCAATGATGAGGAATTAATCTCAAAAATCAAGCTTTTAAGAAGTCATGGCATAGTCAAAAAAAGACTTTGGGATAGTGATATGATTGAACTAGGCTATAATTATCGCTTAAGTGATGTAGCTTGTACTTTGGGTATAAATCAACTTAAAAAACTTGATAATATGCTAGAAAAAAGAGAAATCATCACAAGTTTTTACGATAAAGAATTTGAAAAAAATCCTTATTTTAGCACTATAAAAATCAAAGATTATAAAAAAAGCTCAAGACATTTATATCCTATTTTGCTTTTCCCTGAGTTTTATTGTCAAAAAGAGATTATTTTTGAAAAATTATTGAATTTAGGCATAGGCGTGCAAGTACATTATAAACCTACTTATGAGTTTAGTTTTTATAAAAATTTATATGGAAATTTATTTTTAGAAAATGCGAATAATTTTTATAAAGCTGAACTTAGTATACCTGCTCATCAAGAAATGAGTTTAAAAGAAGCACAATTTATTAAAGATAGTTTATTTAAGATTTTAGAAGAAACTAAAAAGGCTTGTTGTGAGTAAAAGTATGTATGAGCTAGCTTGTGAGCTTTTTCCTATATGCAGAAGTATTACCGGGAAAGGCTTTAGACAAAGCTTAAAAATACTTGATGAGGCTATGGGGGGGGGTATATTAAAAATTCACTCTATAGCAAGCGGGAGTAAAGTGTTTGACTGGGAAGTACCTGCTGAATGGGAGATAAACGATGCTTATATCATCACTCCAAATGGAGAAAAAATTTGTGATTTTAAGCGAAATAATCTTCATGTATTAAACTATAGCACAGGCATAGACACAGAGCTTAATCTAGCAAGCTTACAAGAACACCTTTACTCTATAGAGGATATGCCTGATGCTATACCTTATGTGACAAGCTATTATAAAAGGCGTTGGGGTTTTTGCATAAAACATGAAGATAGAATTAAACTAAAAGAAGGAAAATATAAAGTTTTCATCGATGCAAAACACCATGAAAATGGGGTTTTAAACTATGCTGACTTACTCATACCTAGCACGCAAAAAATAAAAGATGAAATTTTAATCTCCACTTATCTTTGTCATCCATCTATGGCAAATAACGAGCTAAGTGGCCCTGTGGTAGCTGTGTTTTTAGCTAAATGGCTTTTAGGACTAAAAGAGAGAAAATACAATTATCGTTTTGTTTTTATTCCTGAAACCATAGGAAGTATAGTTTATCTTAGTAAACATTTAAAGCATTTGCAAAAACATACCAAAGCAGGTTTTGTACTCTCTTGCATAGGTGATGATAATGCTTACTCACTCATTCGCACTCCAAGTGAAAATACCCTAGCAGATAAAGTAGCTTTGCATACTTTAAAAGAAAAAAACAATTTTAAAGAATTTAGCTTTTTAGATAGAGGAAGCGATGAAAGACAATACTGCTCTCCTTTGGTAAATTTACCCGTAGTCGGAATTTGTAGAAGTAAGTATCTAGAATATAAAGAATATCATACTAGCAAGGATGATTTAAATTTCATCAGTGAAGAAGGATTGCAAGGTGGCTTAAAAGCCATGCAAGAAATCATCATGAATTTAGAAGTGAATGAAATTTATCAAAATACCGTATTTTGTGAACCCAATTTAGGCAAAAGAGATTTATATCATACTATCAATACTTCTTCAACCAATGATATACCAATATCATGTAATTTTTTAGCATATTGTGATGGAAAGAATGATGTTTTAGATATAGCCTCAAAACTAAATATACAAGCTTATAAATTAAAAGATTTAATAGAAAAATTAAAATTTCACGGATTAATAAAATGAAATATTTCTTAGAACATAATGACAAAAAATACTCTAATATTGACTTAATAGAAGCTTTTAAAAAACTTGGCATCAAAAAAGGTGATATTTTGTGTGTGCATACTGAACTTTTTAATTTTGGCACACCCTTGCTTCCTAGAAATGAATTTTTACAAACTATATTAGATTGTTTTTTTGAAGTTATAGGTAAAGAAGGTACTTTAATCATGCCTACATTTACCTATAGTTTTTGCAAAAATGAAGTTTATGATAAATTAAATTCTCCTACAAAAATGGGTGCTTTAAATGAATATTTTCGCAAACAAGTAGGAGTAAAACGCACCAATGATCCTATATTTTCTTTTGCTATAAAAGGAGCCAAAGAAGAATTATTTTTAAAAGACACTACAAGTTGCTTTGGAGAAAATTGTGTGTATGATATTTTAACACAAGAAAATGGGAAATTGATAAACTTTGGAGATACTTTATCTTTTACTTATTTTCACTACCCTGAAGAATATTTCGGAATTTATTATAGATATAATAAAATATTTGAAGGATTAATAATAGATGAGAATAAACAAACACATAAAAAATCTATAAATTTTTATGTTAGGAAAGAAAATTTATATCCAGATGCAACTAAAATAAAAAACTTTCTAATTTCAACACAAAATTATAAAAACATTTCTTTTGGAGGGGATAGTATTTTTATATCTGATGTAAAACAAATTTTTGCTTCAACATTGAAATCTTTTAAAAATAATCAATATATATATTTATGATATTTTATTAATAAAACAACAATTTAGTAGAACATTCTAATTTTGCAATATATAAAGAGCATATTGAAATTCCAACTCCAAACCCTGATAATAAAACATTTTCAGATTTTATTTCTCCTTGTTCTGATATCAAAATAGGAATTGAAGCACAACTAGTATTTCCGTATTTATGAATATTTATAGGCATCAATTCTTCCATTTTATCTGTAATATTAAGTTTTCGAGCAATTTCTTTTAATGCAAAAACATTTGCCTGATGTAAAAAAAACTTTTCAGTGTCTGTAATATTAAAATTATTATTTTTCATAAAATTTAAAATACTATCAGGAACAGTATTACACATAAAATCAAAAAGCTCTATTCCTTTCATTTCCATACAAGCTGCAATATTAATATTTCCATCATCATCAACAAATTCTTCAAACGAAGAAAGACTTATGGGATTTTTATTACCTCCATCTTGTGCTATAATTAACTGGCTTTTATCACCAAATGTTTCAAATGCAAATGTATTTTTATAATTTTTATCCTCTGAGTACTCTAAAGCTGTACAACTAGCACCATCACTAAATAAAAAAGCAACTGACTTATTCTTAGGATAAACAAAATCATTTATTGCATCACCTACAAATAATAAAACTCTATCATGCGTTGAATTAATATGACTCATTGCACTAAATAAGCCATAAGTATACCCAGAACACCCCATTACAATATCATAAGCAAAACAATTATTATGAATACCTAATTTATTTTGCAAAAGTGCTGCTGTAACCGGAAATCTATATTCATGAGTTTGTGAGACAACTATAATACCTTTGATAGAGTTTCTATCCCAAGATAATACATCTATTACATGTTGGCCCGCTTTTATAAATAAATCCAATATTGATTCACCATTTTCTCGGTTTAAAATATATCTATTTTCAACCCCGGAAGACTTGATAATTCTACTTTTTACTCTATCACTAAACAATTCATTATCATAATTGTTTATTTTATGCGAAGGCAGTATACCGCATATATAAGATATTTTTGCATTAGTAATTACCATTAAAAACCTACAGATTTTAAAATATCTCTGACACTAATAAATTTTTTAATATCTTCAGGTTTAACCTTAAGATTAAATTCTTTATCAATTAAAACACTCAATTCAAAAAAAGCAATACTATCCCAATCTTGAAAGTATTCAAGAATATCATCTTCCAATAAACTATTCTTTGGAATACTTAGAATTTCTTCAATTGAATTTAAAAAATCATCTTTTTTCATAAAATTTCTTTCTTTAAAAGATTAAAAAAACTATACACTTGACGATTATACACAAATAACATCAAAAAAGGCTTATAAGAATTATGGAAAATAAATTTTATGAAATTTTAGAAAATATACTCGAAGTAAAAGTCAATGAGAATTCAAATTTAAGCATGCAAAATTGTAAAAATTGGACTTCTTTAAACCATATTGATATAATCATGAGTTTAGAAGAAGAATTTGAAATCAAATTTAGCAAAGATGAATTAAGTCAGCTAAAATCACAAAATGAACTTTTGCAAGCTATTAAGGAGAAATTATGCTAGAAAATACAAAAGAATTATTTAAGCTAATAGAAGAAAAAAATCCACTACACAAAAAATGTTTAGATGGATTACAACTCTCTAAAGAAGAATATGAAGATTTAGAAAAGCTTATTGTTTATTACAAAGATACACTAAATATTACTTTAGAAGAACAAGCTCAAAGCTATATAGTTGTATTAAATGATACTTTAGAAGAAACTAGATATTTTATAGAATTTGGAAAATATAGATATAGCACCTTAGCAGAAGTAGAAAATATGGTGTATTTTAATGAAAACTATATGAAGCAATACATGGTGGGTCTTGCCATATCTTCTTTTATATGGAATGCTCATATTGAGGTTAGAAGATATTTTGCTAAGTATATAGATGAAAAACAAAATCAAGAAAATACCTATCTTGAAATAGGGCCAGGGCATGGTGAGTTTTTTGTTAAAGCCCTAAGAAGTCAAAAATTTAAAGAATATTTTGGTATTGATATATCTCCTATAAGTTGTCAAATGAGCAAGGATATGGTAGAAAATCAGTTTGGTAAAATAAATACTAAATGCGAATTTATATGTAAAGATTTTACCAAATGTGAGTTTAACAACAAAGCTGATTTGGTAGTAATGGGAGAAGTTTTAGAACATGTTGAACAACCTTTACAATTTATGAAAGATGTAAAAGCCTTATTAAATGATAATGGAGAAATCTTTGCGACTATACCTATCAACGCTCCTGCTATTGATCATATTTATTTATTTTCTCATCCTGATGAAGTCAAAGAATTACTTAATAAAGCAGGATTGAAAATCAAAGAATGTGAATATTTTATGGCAAATAATTATTCTTTAGAAAAAGCACTAAAAACAAAGAATGCTATTGTAATGGCAGTAGTTTTGGTAAAAGAATGAATCTTTTTTCACCGAATTTAAAAAGAAATGATCTCATAAAATTTAGCAAAGAAAATCATCATAAAAAAATTACTATCAATGTCTTTAGAAATCATTCTTTTGAAGTGATTTCAAGCATACTAAACGCATTTTTAGCCTTTAGTAAATTAAAGGCTGAATTTAACATAAGCTCTTATGATGATAGTTTAAGTTATGATAATTTTCAAAAAGCAGATTTAAACATCATTTTTATAGACTTAAACGATTATAAAAAAAATGCAGATGATTTTATCAAAGAAAAAATACAAGAACTATCAAGCATTAGCAACGCTCCTATCATCACACTTTTACTTGGCGATACAAGCTTAAAAGAATATAGTATTTGTGAAATACTAAAGCCCTTTTTAGATGAAAATCTCATCATAGATGATAGTAATTTTGAAATAAATGCAAGCAGACTTAGCAATAAAGCTTGTGTAAAATTAGCCCAAATTCTAGGACTAAAAATCCTACCTAGCTTTTTACAACCGACTTTAAAAGCAATCATCATAGATCTTGATAATACCTTATACCAAGGAATTTTAGGTGAAGATGGCATTGAAAATCTTGCTTTATCTAGCAATCATAAAGCCTTGCAAAGTGAGCTTTTAAATTTAAAAAATCAAGGTTTTTTACTTGCCATTGCTTCAAAAAACGAAGAAGAAGATGTGAAAAAACTTTTTACACAAAGAAAAGACTTTTTATTACAACTTGATGATTTTAGTATAATCAGGGCTAATTGGAAAAGTAAAGACGAAAATATTAAAGAAATTATAAATTTTTTTAATATAGCTTTTGATAGCGTGCTGTTTATTGATGATAATATAGCCGAAATTGAAAATGTATCACACCTTCATATTAACACCTTACTAGCTGATGAAAATAGTGCTTATAGTTTAAAGCTCTATCCTAGACTTTTAAAAACAAGCTTTAGCAAGGAAGATGAGTTAAGAAGTGCTGATATTAAAGCAAATTTACAAAGACAAGAGCTTAGCAAGCTTAACCCTAAAGAGTATTTTGAAAAATTACAAATTTGTTTGAAATTTCATATCAACCACGCAGATGAACTTGAAAGAATTTCGCAACTACTTAATAAAACTAATCAATTTATATCAAACTACTCAAGATTAAGCTTAAAAGAGTGCAAAGAATTTATGCAAAAACATGCTATTTTGACTATAAGTATGAGTGATAAATTAAGCGATAGTGGTATTATAGCAATTTTTGTAGCTTATGAAGATGAAACAAATTTAATCATAAAAGATCTTTGCATAAGTTGTAGAGCCTTAGGAAGAAGGCTTGAAAAAATTATGCTATATAAGGCTATAGAGTTATTACACCTGTATTTTAATACAAAAGAATGTATTTTATACTTTCAAAAAGGCGAAAGAAATATGCCATTTTTGGAATTTTTATATAGTTTAAATGCAAATATAAAAGAAAATTTTGCTCTAATCCAAAAAAAAATGATAAATTACGAAGGACTTATAATTGAAAGCTAGTTTTAATAAAGCCAAAATAGCGGGCATAAGCATTTGTGTGCCTAATAAATGCATAAATATAGATGATTGCTTAGAAGATGTTTTTCAAAATGATGTCAAAATGCTAAAAAGAATGAAAAAAATTTCAGGCATACAAAAAAGATTTATCGCTGATGAAAATATTAGCACAACAGATTTAGCCTATGAAGCAAGTATAAATTTATTTAAAATACTTGATTTTGATAAAAATGAGCTTGATATGGTGATTTTTGTTACACAAACTCCTGATTTTTTTATGCCATCATGTGCAAACTATCTTCACAAACGATTAAATTTAAAGCCTCAAACTATAGCTTTTGATGTAAATCAAGCGTGTTCGGGGTATTTATATGGCTTATTTATAGCTTTTTCTTTTTTAGAAAATCAAAATGCAAAAAATATTTTATTAATTTGTGGTGATACTTTAAGCAAAACCATAAACCCTTTGAATGCAAATTTAGCTCCAATCTTTGGTGATGGAGTAAGCGCAACACTCATAAGTTGTGCAAATGAAAAATCGTTTTTTAAGCTTTATTCTAATGGAGAAGGTTTTGATAAACTCATCATACCTAATAGAGCTTTTGCTAAACTTGATGAGAGTAAAAGCTCCAATAAAGAAATATTTCAAACCAATAAACATAGGGGCTTAGATAATCTTTACATGGATGGGGCTGAAATTTTTAACCAAGCGCTTAATCTTGAAAGTCAAAGTATAAAAGCAATGCTTGATTTCTGTGAAAAAAATAAAGATGAAGTGGATTATTTTTTATTGCATCAATCCAATCAATTTTTAGTTGATTCTATTATAAATGATTTGGGTATTGATAGCTCTAAAGCACCAAATTTTTTGATGTCAAAATATGCTAATTTGAGTGCTTGCTCTTTACCTGCTTTACTTTGTGAAATACAAAAAAATGATTTTAATGCCATTTTAAGTGCTTTTGGCGCTGGATATGCCTGGGGAAGTGCTTATATAAATTTTGATAAAAACTTTAAAACTGATACAATTTCAATTTATAAAGGAGAAAAAAATGACTAAAGAAGAATTACTAGAAGCTATTAGCGAAGCTATGCATATGGATGAAACACTGAAAGAAAATATGATTTTAGATGATATTGATGAATGGGATAGCTTAGCTTTTGTATCTATCATGGTATTATTTAAAAACTCACTTGGTAAGCAAATTAACGGTGATGATCTTAAAAAATGTGAAAAAGTAAGTGATCTTTTAGCTTTAGCTGGTGTTTAAACAAAATATTTGTTTAAACCCTTTCCACACTTAAAACAATCTGCTCATTTTTCTCTTTAAAAGTATATATTAAATCATCACACTTGTATGAGATTTCTTTTTTACAAGTTTTATCTTTTAAAGGTTCTTGTAAAATTTGTGGTAAGTGTTTTTTAATAAGTAATTTCATAGGTATACCCATACCATGAGTTAGATTTTTAATAAACTTACCATCTATTTGTTTTTCATCTATAACTTTTATAAATTCAACATCAAATCCATGTTTTTTTAAAGTATCAACGTATTCTTCTTTTTCTTCTAAAGACACCCATTCATCAAATTTAGAATGATAAGCAATGTATTTTGGATTTGGATATTTTGCTTGTATATTTAGATGATCTTTATTTAATGTTTCTCTAATTAATTTTCTAGCAAATGAAAAATAATAAGGTAATTGTTTATTTGTAGTCCAAAATGTTTTATCACAACAGCATAATCTTATATTTTGAAAGAAATTAAAAGTCGCAACTGAATAATACTCGGTAAAATCAACTTCTTTGCCAAAACCTATAACCCTCCATAAATCAGTAAGGCTAACATGGGAAGAATTATCCACCACAACATCAACAAGCCAAGGAGCTAATTTTGCACATAAATTTGCCAAATATCCTCCATGAGATGCTCCAACTAAAATATGCTTTATACCCCCCCCCATAGCTTTAAAAGCGAAATTTTTTCTAATATATAAAAGAGCATTTAGTATATCTGTTGCTTGCATGATACCAAAATTTTGATATTCATTCTTTGTAGGCTGTAAACTTGCACTTAAATCTAAATAATAATTCCTATCAATCTCCCAATTATTTTTATTTTTTTGAATTTCTTTATCAAGATAATCCATAGCAGGATGAAATTCTTCAAAAGAATTAAGTTTTGATATATCATAAGGAATTTCTATACCAATAGCCTTTAAACTTGTATCAAATATAAGTCTATCAATATCATCAAGATAAATCTTAGCCCCAGTTTGAGGACGATTTCCTATGCAATGATAATTTACGTTTAAAACTGCTACATTATAATTTCTAGCACAATAATCACTTAAATATAAATCATCTTTTTATATCCCCACCAATGCCACTTATAATACAAACAATAGCCTCTATTTCTTTACTATCATCATAAGTTAATTTAAATTCTAATTTACTTTCTCTTTTTATATTTAATTCTACATCGTCACAAGAGTCTATGAAATAGGTTTGATTTATGAGCATGTTAAGCCTTTTAAAATTAAAATTTAATTATACTTATTTTTTATAAAATTAAAGAGAGTTTATGAAAAATCTTTGTATTATCCCTGCGCGTGGTGGTTCTAAACGTATTCCTAGAAAAAATATCATTGATTTTTTAGGAAAACCCTTGATTGCTTATAGCATAGAAAGTGCTTTAAATTCGAGTATTTTTGATGATGTGATTATCTCAAGCGATGATGAAGAAATCATCGAAGTAGCTTTAAAATATGGTGCAAAAGCTCCTTTTGTGCGCAAAAAAGAATTAAGTGATGATTATGCAAGCTCAACCGCTGTAATCCAAAATGCCATCATCACTCTAGAAAAACAAGGTAAAATCTATGAAAATGTGTGTTGCTTATACGCAACAGCTCCGCTTATAGATGAGTTTATCTTGCAAAAAGCTTTTGAGCAATTTAGCCAAAATGAATGTAAATTTTTATTTTCAGCTTGTGAATTTGAATACCCTATACAAAGAGGTTTTTACCTTGATGAACAAAACAAAGTTTATATGTTTGATGAGTCAAATTATCACAAACGCTCACAAGATCTTACTAAAGCTTATCACGATGGTGGTGCATTTTACTTTGGCAAAAAAGAAGCATGGCTAGAAGAAGATTTTATGTTTAAACCTTATTCTAAAGCCTTTTTACTTCCAAGGAATAAAATTTGCGATATTGACACCTTTGAAGACTTAGAATTTGCTAAAATACTATATCAGTTTCACAAAGGTAATAAATGTTTATAAATAAAATCAAAGGTTTTAAATACCCTGATATGGAGCTTGTAAGATGGTTTTTTAAAAATAAGCTCGACACTTTGAAAAATGCAAAAGTTTTAGAATTTGCCTCTCATAATGGCAATAATCTTTCTTTATTTGCGAATTATGATTATGAATGTATCGGCGTAGAACTTAGTAAACAAAATCATGAAAACGCTATTTATAATTTTAAAGAAATTATGCATTATCAAAAGGCAAGTTTTTTTAATGAAAATATGCTTGATTTTGCTAAAAATCATCAAAATATAAATGCAGATGTGTTTTTAATACCTAATGTAATTAATTACATTAGCAAAGATGAATTTAAAATTTTACTGCAAGATACAAAACAAAACAACCTATATCAAACAAATAAATTAGGATATGCTCATTTTTTCTTAAGAGCAAGAAGTGTTAAAGATCATCGCTACGGACTTGGAGAAAAATTAAAAAACGATAGTTTTATTTTAAACTATGATGAATTTAGTGGTGAGAAAAATTGTCTTTGCACAGCTTATCAAGAACACGAACTTGTAGAAATTTTAAAAGAATATTTAAATTTATATGATTTTGAAGTTATCACAAGTGAAAATATCAATATAAAAAATAAAATTTATATCAAAGATAGCGATATAATCATCTATGGTAAAATCACTAAGGAGTAAAAATGTACTTAAGAGATTTAAAAGGTTTAAAATTTCCAGATTTAGCTGTAATTAAATTCTTTTTTAAACAAGGACTACATCAAAAAAGCAACCAAAAAGTTTTGGAATTTGCCTGTTCTAATGGTAATAATCTTTCTTTATTTGCAAATTATGATTATGAATGTATCGGAGTTGATTTAAATCAAGAAAATATTAACAATGCTAATTACAATTTCAAAGAAGTAATTCAATGCAAAAACTATCAGTTTTTTCATGATGATATCTTAGAATTTCCCTTAAAAAATCCAAATATTAACGCAGATATTTTTATGATTCCTAATGTGATTAACTATCTTTTGAAAGAAGATTTTTTAAAATTATTAAAAATTTCCAAAGAAAATTCTATGTATAAAGAAAATGCTTTGTTTTTTTTAAGAACAAGAAGCATAAAAGATTATAGATATGGCTATGGAGAAAAAATAGCTCATAATTGTTTTAAAATCACAAACGATAACACCACAGGAGAGCTTGGATGTATAAACACTCTCTACCAAGAATATGAACTTGTAGAAATTTTAAAAGAATATTTAAATTTATATGATTTTAAAGTACTTACTTATGAAAATACCAATATCATGGGAGAAGATGAAAGATTAGTTAATGATAGTGATATTGTAATTTATGGAAAAATTAAGTGAAAATAGCCATCATGCAGCCAACCTTTAATCCATGGCTTGGCTACATGTATATGATACAAAGTGTTGATACTTTTGTCTTTTTGGATAATGTTCAATTTGAACGCAGATCATGGCAAAATAGAAACAAAATTAAATTACAAGATAAAACTTTTTTACTAGGACTAAATTTACAAAAAGCACCACAAAAAACATCACTTCAAGATATATTATTTGAAAAAGATGATAAATGGAAAATTAAATTTTTAAAGACTATTCATCATGCTTACTCTAAAAGTATTAATTTTAATAAATACTACAATATCTTAGAAAAAGCTTTATTTAAACATACACATTTAGCACAATTTAACATGGAGTTAATCAAAATATATTGTGAACACTTAAACATTAAAACTCCTATTTTACAAGCTTCTTCTTTAAATTTAAAAAATGAAAAAAAAGAAAAATTACTACTTGAAATTTGTCAAACATTAAAAGCTGATCATTACCTCTCTCCAGAAGGCTCAAAAAATTACCTTGAAAAAGAAGCGGCAAAAGAAATTTTTAAAAATGCAAATATAAAAATTGAATATTTTGATTTTATCCATCCAACCTATACTCAATTGGGTGTAAATTTTATAGCTTATTTGGGAATTTTAGATTTTTTATTTAACGAAAAAGAGCCTTGTATCAAATTTCAAGAATGTGTCAAAATAAACGAGTGTAATAATGAGAGTTCTTTTTAGAAGCGATAGTTCTAGCGCTATAGGACACGGACATATCAAAAGAGATCTTTTGTTAGCTAAACAATACCAAGATGTATCTTTTGCTTGTTTACCACTAAAAGGCTCTTTAATAGATGAAATTCCTTATCCTGTATATGAGCTAACAAGTGCTAGTATATATGAACTCATCAATCTCATCAAAAAGGAAAATTTTGATCTTTTAATCATTGATCATTATGAGATCACTGCAGATGATGAAAAACTCATTAAATTAGAAACAGGAATTAAAATTCTTAGCTTTGATGATGAGATAAAAGAACATTTTTGCGATATTTTACTTAATGTCAATGCTTATGCCAAAGAAAGCAATTATGAAAATTTAGTGCCAAAGTATTGTGAATTAAGATGTGGCTTTCCCTATGCTCTAATACGCGATGAGTTTTACCAAGAAAGCAAGATAAAAAGAGAGAAAATTTATGATTATTTTATCTGTATAGGGGGAAGTGATCCAAAAAACATTTCCTTTAATATAGCAAATAAACTAAACAAAAATAAAATCATCATCATAGCTACCACAAAAGCAAATTCTCATCTAAATTTGCTTCAAAAATTAAGCCAAAAAAACTCTAATATACAAATTCTCATTGACCATCCTAGCCTTGCTAGATTAATGAATGAAAGTAAAAAACTCATCATTAGCGCAAGCTCATTAGTCAATGAAGCTTTGATTTTAAAAGCAAATTTTAAAGCCATAGCTTATGCTAAAAATCAAGAAAAAATTGCAACTTGGCTTGCTAAAAAAGGCTATGAAGTGGAGAATTTTATATGATAGTTTTAAAAGATTTTATCCACTTAAACCAAGAAGAAATCAAGCTCGTTTTAAAATGGCGAAATAATGAAAGCATTGCTAAATTTATGAAAACACAAAATATCGCTTTAAAAGAGCATTTAAACTTTTTATCTAGCCTAAAAACAGATACAACTAAAAAATACTTTTTAGTTTATGATAGCAAACAAGCTATAGGCGTGATTGATTTTATCAATATAACTAACAATTCATGCGAATTTGGGCTTTATGGTATAAAAAAAGGTATAGGCGAGCTTTTAATGCAAGAAGTTAAAAACTATGCTTTTAATATTTTAAAAGTTCAAACTTTAAACGCTTGTGTTTTCAAAGAAAACACAAAAGCTTTAAATTTATATTTAAAACATGGTTTTAAAATTATTAAAGAAGATAATAATTTTTATTTTGTAAATTTAAACAATCCTCACAGGGATATTATTTTTTAAAAGCTCATTTTTAACATCATTTGGAGTATATTGACTAAAATGAAATATAAAAGCACCTGCTAATGCATTCGCACCAAGTTGTGTAGCTTTTACCCCATCTTGAGGCTTAGAAAGCCCTCCATTAATAATGAGTGGAATTTTTAATTTACCTTTGAAATACTCTAGTAATTCCCAATCATACCCTAAAGAGCTTCCTTCTTTATCAACACTTGTTAAAAGTATCTCCCCTGCTCCCAAAGATTCGTATTTTAATGCAAGTTCTAGCGGATCAATATCTAAAATTTCGTTATTAAAAACTTTAAATTTATTTTTGTCTTTTTTTACATCAACCGAGCATACTATACAAGAACTTCCAAAAGTATTTGCCACATTTTTGACAAAATCTGGGTTTTGCAAAGCCATAGAATTAATACTAATTTTATCAGCACCTATATCTAACACTTTTCTAATATCTTCTAAAGTTCTAATCCCACCTCCAATAGTTAAAGGCATAAAGCACTCATTAGCTATATCTTCTAAGCTTTCAAAATCTATAACACCGTTTTTATTAATATCCAAAACTATAAGCTCATCAACATTTCTAGCATTATATATCCTAGCTGTGCTTACCACATGTCCTATAGTTCTAAAAGAAGAAAAATTGATACTTTTTACAAGCTGATGATCTTTTAATAACACGCAAGATATGATTCTTGTTTTAAGCATATTAGGCCTTTAAATTTGCAAAATTTTCCAAAAGTTTCAAACCTACATTTTGGCTTTTTTCAGGGTGAAATTGCACAGCAAAAATATTATCTTTTTCAAAACTTGCACAAAAAGGTTTTTCATACTCACAAAAAGAAGTTTCCACACTTTCTAAACACTCTACATAATAAGAATGCACAAAATAAAAATCACTTTTTTCTAAAATTCCATCAAAAAGCTTGCTTTTTTTATCACTAAATTGTAAATCATCCCAGCCACTGTGCAATAATTTTTCTTTACTTAAATCAAATTTCAAAACCCTTGCTTTTATAAAATCAAGCCCTTCACACTCTCCACCCTCATATCCCTTGCTAGCAAAAAGTTGCATACCAAGACAAATTCCCAAAATGGGTTTTTTATCTTTTAAAACACATTCTTTTAAAAGTTCATCTAGTGCAAGCTTTTTTAAATTTTCCATACCTTGTTTAAAAGATCCAACACCTGGTAAAATTAATTTAGAAGCATTTTTTATATCTTCTTTTTTAGAACTTATAATCACTTCTTGATTAATTTTTTCAAAAGCTTTCAAAACAGATTTAAAATTTCCAAGACGATAATCAACAATACAAATCATTTCAAAATAAACTCATCTTTTTTTATCAATGATCCATCACTATCTCTTAAGAATTTACCATTTTCATCGCGTTTAAATATCTTTTTATTAGTATAAGAATCTACAATTTTTTCAAATTCTTTTTCACTAAAACCACTAAATTTCAAATACTTCTTAATAGCCTTTTTAGGTGGCTTTCCATCATATTTATTTACAAGTCTCACACCCTCTTCACGGCTAATATAGCCAAGTCTTATATCCAAACATGCATTATCCGTAGCTCTTCCAAAACCATATTTGCAGTATTTTAAGTAATCATGCACATGATTTGAATAACAATCTAAATTTTCAAAATTCTCATAAGTAGTTTCAACTGGTTTTGCGCTAGTTTTAAAGCCATTTTCTTGGGCTAATTTTAAATTATACTTATAATCCCATTTAAAATAATATCCCAAAAATAACCCTGTAACTCCTACTCTTTGAAGTTCTTCGTCACTTGGATAAGTGTAAAAATATAAATCCTTCTCTCTAATACCATCAACACAAATCATATCAGAAATTCTATTACCCAAAAGTCCACCAAATTCTTCAAGCCACTCTCTATCTAAAGTGTTTTTTTCTTTAGAACTAGCTGGCCCACCATACTCAATCTGCGGACTTTCCCCCCAAATAATCAAAGGAATGTCAAAAGCAACAGCTACCTTTGGAACACATGTAAAAATCCCCAAATGGTTTTGCCATTCATTATCGCCCGTTCTTACAAAAGCTTCACGGGATAATTTTTTATATACCAAAGGATTTCTTTTGATATGGATCAAATCAACACCAAGATTATTTAAATTTTTTAAATTCTTTTTACCTATTTTAGTAGGGATACTTGGTTCAAAACAAACACACAAAGGATTAAGCCCAAGCTCAAGACACTTTAAAACTTGAAAAGTAGAATCCTTACCACCACTTACTCCTATGACACAATCATACACGGGGTGTTTTTTATATTTTTTCACAAGCTCTAGAAATTCTTTTTCACGCTCTTGCCAGTTTATGTGATAATTTTTCGCTTCTTGCGAGCAACACGCATCACAAATTCCCTCATCATTAAAATGCAAATCAGGCTTAGTATCTGGCATAACGCATTTTTTACAAAATTTCATATTAACTCCAAAAAATATTTATAATCATCATAAATCGACTATGATTATATTTTCTAAAGCTAAATAAATTTTATTTTGTTACAATATTTTTATTTAAAGGTTTATAAATTATGGATTTAACTTTACTTCCTTATATGATTATAGGGATTTTTTCGGGTATGGCTTCAGGGGTTTTTGGCATAGGCGGTGGTATGATTATCGTTCCTTTTATGCTTACTTTAGGGCTTAGCTCTCACCATGCTGTTGCAATTTCTGTTGTGCAAATGATTTTTGCTTCTATTTTTGGCTCCTATTTAAACTATAAAAATAAAAATTTAATCTTAAAAGATGGACTCATCATAGGCTTTGGAGGCTTTTTAGGTGCGATGTTTAGTGGGCTTTTGCTCTCATATTTTTCAGATATAACCTTAACAAGTATTTTTCTATGCGTGAGTATTGTATTCTTTTTAAAATTTGCTTTTAATCAAAAAAGTACCATTGGAAATATCAACCACTCTAACATCTTGAAAAATTCTATTTTGCTAATTTGTGGCGTATTTACAGGAATTTTTGCCATATCTTTAGGGATTGGCGGTGGGCTTTTAATCACCCCTATTTTGGCTTATTTTTTAGGCTATGATACTAAAAAAGTAGTGCCGCTTAGCTTATTTTTTGTGATTTTTGCCTCCATTTCAGGGATTAGTTCCTTTATATATAATGACATTATTGATAAAGAAGTCTTACAAAATGGAAGCTTAGTAGGACTTAGCTCTATGCTAGGGGTTTATCTTGGAATTAAAATCATGGAAAAAATCAACCTCAAATCTCACTGTATAGCGCTTTTGGGCATTTACACTCTTTCTATAACTATGACTATTATAAGCTTGATTAAAAAGCTAAATTTATTTTAATCTATCGGCAAATTTTTGTCTATTGGAAGTATAAACAAAGCTTAAAACTTCCGCCACTGCTTTAAAAAGCTCTGGTGGAATAAGATCATTTACCTCGCAAGCTTTATAAAGTTCTCTAGCTAAAGGAGGATTTTCATAAATCATCACATTATATTCATATGCCATATCTTTTATACGCAAAGCTAAAAAGTCCACTCCTTTAGCTAAAACTTTTGGTGCAGCTTCTTTAGAGCTATCATAACGCAAAGCAACCGCATAGTGAGTAGGGTTAGTAATCACCACATCAGCACTAGCGACATCTTGCACCATTCTGCGTCTTGCTGCTTCCATTTGCAAACGACGAATTCTTCCTTTTACCAAAGGATCTCCTTCGCTTTGTTTGTATTCATCTTTGATTTCTTGTTTGCTCATACGCAAATTTTTAAAGTACTGATACCTTACCAAAAGCACATCTAAAAGTCCAATAACCAAAAAAGCTATAATCACAATAGCCGCAAGGATAATAGCTTTATCTCTAAGCCATAAAAGTTGTGGATAAATCGTATAAAGTTCTACTCTAGGAAGTTCTTTCATAAATTGTAATAAAAAAATAAAAGCTATTCCAAAAACCACTCCAACTTTAAGAGTAATTTTTAAAGCTTCAATGATTTTTTTCAAAGAAAAAAGATTTTTAAGACCATTAATAGGGTTAATTTTGTTAAAATTTGGAGTGATGGGCTTGGTGGTAAAAATAAAACCAAATTGCATTAAATTTCCAAGCACACCTGCAACCATAATCGTTAAAGTAATAGGTAAAACCATAATAAACATTTCTATCATGGTTTTTATAATAATTTTTTGCAAGATTTTTAAATCAAGTTCTATACCTATAAAGCTTTGATAAAACCTATATAAACCACTAATTCTCTCACCTATAAAAGGCAACATAAACAACACCACAACCACAGCTATAACAAGCACAGCCACAGCAGATGCGTCTTGGCTTTTTGGGACATTGCCCTCTTTACGAGCATCTTCTATTTTCTTGGACGTGGGTTCTTCTGTTTTTTCTTGATCATCAGCAGCCATAAAAAACCTTTAAATTTTTAAAGCAAAATTATAGCATTTAATCCAAGTATCAACAAATTTGACTACTTGGATTTAGGTTATCCCAGCCACTAAAACTTTTTCTTTC